>NZ_JBAKHR010000034.1:0-70411 GCF_036902955.1 Micromonospora sp. CPCC 205558 | reverse complement strand
AGTATCCACATCATCAGCCCTGACCCTTGACGACCACACCAATCGCCTAACTGAACGGCGTTGGTTCTAGACCACCATGCTGTGGCGGATGGGTGCTTAGGCCGGGTAGTCGCGGAGAAACGAACGCGCTGCTGTCTTCATGGCCTCCACCGCTTCATCCGCCTCCTTGTTCCTCACGCCCCATCTGGCGTACAACTCTAGGAAGTGATCCCCGACCGATCGCAGTTCCGGCCGTCCGGTGTAGTAGGCCTGCCAGTAGATTTCGTGTGCCAGATCCTCTGGGTCACCCTTTCCGGCAAGGATTTCCGCTGCCGCTTGGCGCATGAGGTACAGCCGGGCGGCGCTCTCGCCCGGGACCGGGCAGCCCAGCTCATCCATCGCTTGCCGGAACAGGTCGACGGCTTCCCGCGGCTGGCCCTTCGACAGGCCGGCAAGCTCACGCAAGCTCGGAGAGTCGACGCCTCGGGTCAGAGCATGAGCAGCCGCCATTGGCAGGTCATCGCCGACCGACCCGTGCAGTGCCAGCCGAATGCCAAGGTTCCGCAGCTGCTCCATGGCGGAGAGGCTAGTACTCCACCCGCAAATCGTGATCTTCCTGTCGGCCTGTCGGAGGCCCTTCTCCTGGTGGACTTCATACTCGCTGGGTCGGCCTCTATGGCGAGACAAGCCGTCCCACCCGAAACCAGTGACCTCCACTGAGGCTGGTCGGTGGGCTCGCTGGCCGGGTGCCCGTCGCCATTATCGGTCAGGCAGTGGCAGCGCGCGGGGGCCTGGGTGGGGCCTGGTTCCCGCTACGGTGTCGCCATGTCTCGATTCAGCATGATGGCCCGCGTGGACACCCCTGGCGAGGTGGCCGACGCCGAAGCCTGGATCGCGCGATACCGAGAGTCGTTGACCTCAATCGCGGAGACCGGCTGCGGCTGCTGTGTACGTGCCTGGCAGATCGACGGACCGCAAGAGCTGGTCGACACCATCCCGCTGGTGCTCAGCGCCTCGACGGAGTGGGACCGGGACTAGTCACCCGCACGACCGCAGCTCGGCTAGGGGCCTCAGGGCAGCGGCGTACTGGTCGGCATCGAACGTCAACGTGCCAAGATTTCGCAGGTTGGGCACCTGGCGACCGAGCACGGTCAGTGTTGGGCGGGGGCGGTCCTTGGGCCAGCGCGAGGCGGCTCGGGGCATGAGCAGTTCGTGGGTGCGTTCTGCCAGGCCCAGCACGTTGAGCGTCTCGTTCACGTCGGCAAGGGTGCCAGTGGCCGTCCGCATCGTCCGCCGGTGTTCGCGTCGATCGGGCCCGGACGCACGGACGGCTGCCGGCACCGGGTTGCGGCAGAATGCCCGCATGCCCAGCGATCCCACCGTCGAAGACCTGTACCCCGAGGTGGCGGCGGCGGGCAGCCTTGCCGCCGCCCTCGATGCTGTCGCTGCTCGGCATGGTCTGTCGCTCGGAACGGTTCGAGCCCTGGACGGGTCGTCGCCCCTCACCTCGGCGAGTGTCCCTAGTGACTCGTCAGCTCGTGACGACCTCACGGTGAGTGCGAGCACCGGCGAACGCTGCTTCAAATTCGAAGGCTGGGGGCAGGGGATCCTGTTGATCGTTGGCGACACCGACGACCTGGTCGGGGTCGTCCGGACGGCGCACGACTGGCGCGCCGGCACGCCGTTGCACGACATCAGGCGCTCGGTGCCATTCGTCGCGCTGACTCGCCGCGGTGAAGTCGTCGAGCAAGGCCCGGCGGCAGTGGTGGCGGCCGAATGGCGGTGGCTCAGACAGCGCACCGAAGAGGCCGATTGGCCAAACCACACGGCGCTGATCGAGGCGGCCTACAACGAGCCCCGGCTACGGCAGCTCTACCCGTACACCAGTCATTCGGTCTTGAACTTCTCCACCACCACGGGATATCCGTTCTCGCCCAGCCCGGTCAGTCTCAGCGCGCATGGGTCGCCCTCAAACTTCCGGGTCTGGGGACGTAACGAGGTGATCGGCGAGACCGCGACCGCCACGGAGGCGGTGGCGCTCGCGGTTGCCCACCTTCCGGCCGGCCTCGGCCCGGCTGTCGCCGGGCGATACGAGGGGCAGCGCCGCTAGGCCAACCGCTCCGCATGTCGAGAACCGCCGAGTGGCTCCGTCTTCGGGGAGGATGCGGTCATCGTGACGGCACCAGAGCGGGGAGATCCAGCATGGCGATCCAGCGGATGGACAACGTCCTCATCGTTGTCGAGGACCTCGACGCGGTCATCGCGTTCTTCGTCGAACTCGGCATGGAGTTGGAGGGGCGAGGCCCGGTCGAGGGACGGTGGGTGGAGCGGGTCATCGGGATCGACGACGTGCGGCAGGAGGTCGCGATGCTGCGGACCCCGGACGGCCACGGCAAGGTCGAGCTGGCTATGTTCCACCGCCCGACGGCGGTCCGCGCGGAGCCGAAGGACGCGCCGGCGAACACGTTGGGGATTCGGCGGGTCATGTTCGCCGTCGACGACATCGACGACGTGATCACCCGGCTGCGCGGCCACGGCGCCGAACTCGTCGGGGAGGTGGAGCGGTTCGAGGACATCTTTCGGCTCTGCTACGTCCGCGGCCCGGAGGGCATCATCGTCGGCTTGGCCGAACAGCTCCGCTGACGGCCGCCGCAAGTCGGTCCACTACTTCAAGGATGTAGGGGCCTCGCGGGCGGCGGAGACCACTACATCAGTGAAGTAGTGCGGATCTTGGAGCGCGCAGACTCAGCGCGCAGCGCGCAGCGCGCAGGAGTAACGGGCTCAGGAGACCAGGGTGCCGCCGTCCACGGTCACCACCGTGCCGGTGGCGTAGGTCGCTCGCAGGAGGTAGACGAACGCCTCGGCGACCTCCTCGGGCTCGCCCACCCGGCCGAGCGGCAGCGACTCGCTGAGCTGCGCGTACATCTGCTCTCGGGTTTCTTCCGGCAGGGAGTCCCAGAGCGGGGAGCGGATCACGCCGGCGGAGACGGCGTTGACCCGGATCGGGGCGAGTTCGACGGCGAGCGCGCGGACCAGCGCGTCGATCGCCCCGGTGATGCTGGCGGCGACCGACCAGCCGGCGCTGGGCCGGTGGTTGGCGGTGCCGGTGGTGAGGGTGATCGACCCGCCGGGGCGCAGGTATGGCAGTGCCGCGTTGACCGCCGACAGGGAACCGAAGTAGCGCAGGTCGAAGGCGGTCCGGGCGGCGGTGAGGTCGAGGGCGTCGACGGACATCAGCGCGAGGGGTTCGCCGGCGGTGTAGACGAGGTGGTCGAACGAGCCGAGACCGTGGAACAGCCGGGACACGGCGTCCGGTTCGGTGAGGTTGGCGACGTACCCCTTGGTGGTGGTCGGCAGGGTCGTCAGGGCGCGGTCCACGCTGCGCTGGTTGCTGGAGGCGACCACGACCTGGGCGCCCTCGCGGGCGGCGAGGGCGGCGGTGGCGAGGCCGATCCCCGAGGTTCCGCCGAGTACGACGACGCGCTGGTCGATGAGGGTCATGACCGTGTCCTTCCGGATCGTGTGGTGGAGACGGTTACCACCGTGCTCCGCCGGGAACGTCCGTGTCCAAGACCTCTTTCACCTGCTGTGATGCCCGCTGGGCATCACTCCACTCATACCCCGCGGGTATCATGGATACCGCCCGGAGCGGCAACCGGACGGGGGCAGGGTGGACGTCGATCTGCGCAAGCTCCGCTACTTCGTGGCGGTCGCGGAGGAGCTGCACTTCGGTCGGGCCGCCGCCCGGCTGCACATCGCCCAGCCGGTCCTGTCGCGGCAGATCCGGGCCTTCGAGCGCGAACTGCACGCCGATCTCTTCGTTCGGGACCGCCGCTCCACGGTGCTCACCGAGGCCGGCAGACAGTTGCTGACCGACGCACGGCCGCTGCTCGCCTCGGCGGAGGCCCTGCTACGGCGGGTGCAACGGGCCGCCCACGGTCAACCGACGTTCACCATCGCGTTCATGCCCGGCCTTCTCGTCACCGCCGAGGCCCGTGCCATCGGCCAGCGGCACCCCGACCTGGCCGTCAACGTCGTCCGTACCTCCTGGGACGACCAGGCCGACATCGTCCGTGAGGGGCGCGTGGACGTCAGTTACGTACGGCTCCCGGTCGACCAGCGCGGCCTGCGCCTGCGGCCGCTGTTCACCGAACCCCGGGTCGTCGTCCTGCCCACCGATCACCGGCTGGCCGGCAAGGAGTCGGTCGACCTCGCCGAGCTGGTCGAGGAACGGCTGTTGCAGGACCCGGACGCGGTGCCGGAGTGGCGGGACCTGCCGAACCGTCCCACCGACCCCGATCCCCGCCTGCGGCCCGAGCTGAACTCCGTCGAGGAGAAGCTGGAACATGTCGCCGCGTACGCCGGGATGGTGATCCTGCCGCTGTCGACGGCGACGTTCTACAGGAGACCGGACGTCGTCCACGTGCCCGTCGCCGACCTCGGTGACAACCAGGTGTGCCTGGCCTGGGCCGAGGACAACCGCTCACCGCTGGTGCACGAGTTCGTCGGCCTCGCGACGTCACCACCGGGTGATCGGCGCCAAGGTGGATCAGGCGCTCCGGAAGGTCTCGCGTAGCGCCGGGTCCAGCGGGCGACCGCTCGTCGGCTCGATGAACAGGTCGGCGAGGAGGAGGTCGGCGAGGTAGGTGGGGTTGACGCCCGACTCCTTGCGCCCGAGGGACTGTAGCGCGCCGCCCAGTCGCAGGGCGGCCTTCGCGGCGCCGGACGGCATCCGCGCGACCCGGCGGCGCCGACCGACCGCGTCGGCGATACGCCCGATCATGTCGGTCCAGGTGAGGTTCTCGTCGGCGACCGGGAGGTCCGCGCCGCTGGCCTGCTCCAGGGCATCGACCGCGACCTCGGCCACGCTGCGCGCGGACGCCGCCGCGCTGCCGCCGATCGGGGCGACCAACGGGGTACGCGAGCGGGCCCACCGGTCCAGCGGCCCGGCCCAGTTGGGCAGCCGGTCGCCGGCCCGACCGAAGACGAAGGGCAGTTCGAGTACGGCGACCGGCAGGCTCTCGCCGGCTGCCGCCCGCCCCTCCCGGGCCTGCTCCAGGCGGCACCGGATGTACGTGTGCCGCTCGGCCAGGCGCCACTGCGGATGGAGCCGGTCGAAGTAGGTGTAGTAGGAGCCCATCACCACACCCCGGGTGAGACCTTCGAGGCGGGCGGCGGTGAACAGGCGCACCACCGGGTCGACGTTGTCGCGGCGGAACTCGGGATAGATCGGCTTGGGCAGCGGCCGTTGCTCGTCGGTGCGGGTGGCGTACACGACGCCGTCGTGACCGGCGAGCAACGGCCGCAGGTCGTCGATCGAGGCGGACCCGACATCGAGCAGGTGGTCGACGCCCGGCTGGGCGGTACGCGCCACCGTGGTCGCGGCGTGACCACGCTCCCGGAGCACGTCCACGACGTGAGCGCCGATCAGGCCGCTGCCACCCACCACAAGAATGCGCACGGCCCATCGTCCACTCTGGACCCGGCTCCTTGTCAAGCCGCGGCCGGCTGCGGCGACGGTGTGCTTCGAGCAGAATGGCACCCGGAGGTGATCGAGAGGCGACATGGCCGACGAACACCGTGCCCCTGCGCGTGTACGCGGATCTGGCCGGGCATCCGTTCTGCGTCCTCGTCGGCTGACCGGGTCGCTGCGGTCGACAACCGGCGAGGATGCGGTCCGCACCCCGACATTCGCCTAGATTCGGGGGTGCGGGACACCATCGCTGTGAAACGGGGTTGAGGATGCCGGAACCGCGCGCTTTCTGGCTGGACGAGCAGTTCGACCGCGAACACGGCACCGACGGGCGCGGCCGGTACGAGGCCGAGGTGCTTCGTCGGATCGACGACTTCGCCGACACCTGGGGTGACTTTGCGCCCGTGGCGTTCGCGGTGACGGCCTGGCGGCTGGCCACCGAGCTGTCGCCGGGCTTCGTCCGCTGGCACCGGCGGATCATCTCGGCGACCTGCGCGCGTAGCCCCTGGGACGGCAGCCTGGTCTGCGCGGTGACGGTTGCCTCCCGTTGGCCGGCCGAGCTGACCTGGACCAAGCAGTGGCAGCGCGACCGTGGTTGGCAGGACTGGCCCCAGATGTTCGGCCAGTTCACCACACCCACCGAGCAGGACCAGACGCGCCGCCCGCATCTGCGCGCGCTGCTTCAGGTGGAGGCGCCGCTCCCGCTCGACGATCTGCCGCCGACCCCCGACGGCCCGCACGATGACGTCGCCGTGGCGGCGCGCCGGGCTGTGGTGGTGCTTGCCCGGGAGCTCAACGACCTCCTCGCGCCGATGATCGGGCAGCTCGACGCCGGAGTGCCGGCGGACTCCTGAGCTGTCCGCCGGCCGGTAGGTTCGTCGGCGTGAATGTGGACGACATCGCCGCCCGGCTCGGGGTGCCCGTCGAGGACGTCGAGCGCGTGCACCGGCTCGCCGGTGGTGGGCCGTCAGCCCCGTTGCCAGCGAAGGCCGACGCGCCGGCGATCCTCGACCGGCTCGCCGTGCGGCCGGACGACGCCGCCGAGATCATGGCGGGCTGGCCGGACCCCGGCTCGCCGCTGTGGACGGCGGAGCTGCGCTGGCTGCTCGACCGCTCGATCGCGGTGATCCGCGCCGACCTCGGGGGCTACGACTGGCTGCCGCCCGGCCCGGAGCTGCCGCGAGACCGAGGGCCCGCCTGGCGGCATCTCTACGTGTACGCGTACCTGGCCCTGATCGACGTGGTGCGGGGGTATCACCGTGACCACGGTGTCCCCGATGCCGTGTCCTGGGCGACCCTCGCGGACCTCGGCCGTAACCTCGCGATCGACCGACGCATGCGCGGCGATGGCTGGCCGGTCATGCAGAGCTGGCTGACGCTGCACTCGCGCGGCGGCGTCTACGAGCTGGGCCGGCTACAGCACCAGCGCGGCGACGGCGCCATCGGCCTGCACGTCCCCGATTCGGGGCCGCTGGCCCCGGAGGCGGTCGCGGCGTCGCTGGACGAGGCCCGGGCGTTCTTCCCACGGCATTTTCCCGACGAGCGCTACACCAGGTTTTTCTGCGGCTCGTGGCTGCTCGACCCGCAGTTGCGGGAGTACCTTCCAGAGGACTCCAACATCGTGCGGTTCCAGCGCCGGTTCGAGCTGGAGCCCCACCAGGAGTCGGAGGGGCCGGACGCCGACATCGAGATGCTGCGGTTCGGGTTCCGCACCCTGACCACGCCGCTCGACGAGCTGCCGCGCCGCACCGTGCTCCAACGCGCGATCATCGACCACCTGCGGGCCGGCGGCCACTGGCACTGGCGCCGCGGCCACTTTCCGATCTAGCGACAGTCGGGTCCCACCACTCCCCATTGGCTGGCGCGTGGGCCGCCGGTTCGATGACCTCCCACACCTCCGCGATGCGCCCCTCGGCCATCCGCAGGACGTCGACCACCACGATCTCCGGCCCGGAACCGGGTAGTCGGCGTCGCGAGTGCACCACGACGTGCTCACCGTCGGCCAGCAGGTGCAGGATGTCGACCCGCATGCCGGCGGTCGGGCCCAGCGCGGCGCGGACGGCGGCGAGCCACTGCGTCCTGGTCGAGGTCGTCGAATCCGACCGGTGATGGATGAAGTCCTCGCTCAGGAACGAGGCGAGCGTGTCGACGTCGCCCGAGTCGACCAACCCCGCCAACGCACGTCCGACGATGCTCTTGTTCTCGGTGCTCATGGGGGAAAGTGTTTCCCCGGGCCCGGTGGTTGTCGATGACATCGCACTTCATGGCGTCCGCACCGACGATGAGTAGGCTCATGATCGTGTATGCGGTCGGGGAACTCCTACGGCATTGGCGCAAGCGCCGAGGGCTCAGCCAACTCGACCTGGCGATCGCCGCGGATGTCTCGGCCCGGCACGTCAGCCTGGTCGAGACCGGCAGGTCCACGCCAAGCGCCGACATGATCCTCCGGCTCGCCGACCAGCTGCACGTGCCGCTGCGTGATCGCAACCAGTTGTTGCTCGCCGCAGGCTTCGCGCCCCGCTACACGCAGCGCCCGCTCGACGACGCCGCCCTGTCGGGCGCCCTCGACGCGCTCCGCCGGGTGCTGCGGGCGCACGAACCGTATCCGGCGCTGGTCTTCGACCGGCGGTGGAACATCGTGCTGACCAACCGCGCGGTCGATCCGTTCTTCGCGTACGCGGCGCCCGACCTGTTGCGGCCACCGGTGAACCTGGTTCGGCTGGGCCTGCACCCGCGCGGGCTGGCCCCGCTGGTCGTCAACCTGGCGGACGTCCGGGCGGTGTTCCGCAGCCGCATCTCGCGCCAGCTCGCCGCGGCTCCCGACCCGGAACTCGCGGCGCTCTACGAAGAACTGCTGCACCCGCTAACCGAGGACCCGCCGGACCAACGGGTCGACGCCGACGTGGTGCTCCCGATGATCCTCCGGGTGGGCGATCGTGAGCTGCGGCTCTTCTCGACCATCACCACGTTCGGCACCCCGACAGACATCACGATCGAGGAGATCGCGGTCGAGTCCTACTACCCCGCGGACGCGGAGAGCGCGGCCTATTTCACGCGGTAGGGCCCGGCCTGGTCGGTCACCAGGCCGGGCCCACCCCTTGCTTGTCAGCCGGTGGTCAGGATGAATTTCTCCCAGGCCCCGACCGACGTACGGTTGGCGATCAGGGATCCGGCCCCGGCGTTCTCGGCGCACACGATCTGGTTGTTGACCGTGGCCCGCAGACCCACTGTCCCATCCGAGTTGGTGATGAGCTGGAAGGTCTCCCACGACCCGACCGCCGTGGCGTTGGCGACCAACGCTCCGGCGCCGGCGTTCGTGGCCGATACGTACAGCCCGTTGGCGCGCGACCGCAGCGCGATGTTGCCGTTGCCGGCGTCCACCCGGTCGAACTGCTCGGTGCTGCCGACGCTGGCCTTGTTGGCGATCAGCGCGGTGGTGCCGACCGCCGACACGTACTGGCTGTTGATCTGCGCCCGCAGCGTGGTCACCGGCGTGCTGCCACCGGTGCCGGTGGTGAAGGTGAACGCGTCCACGTCGAACAGGTAGCCCGACCCGCCCTTGAACACCAGGTACAGCGTGGTCGACGCGCTGGGCGGGTTGCTGATCGTGCCGGAAACCTCGGTGAAGGTCTCCCAGTTACCGGTCACCGGTACCGAGACGGTGCCCAGCAGCGTGCCCGTGGCCGACCCGGCCCGTACCTCGATGGTGCCGCCGGCCCCGGCCGACGACGCCCGCACGGTGATGCGGTTCGCGTTGGACAGGTTGTACGGCTGGTACGAGATCCAGTCGTTGTTCTCGATGAACCCGGCCGTGCGGCCACCCTCGGCGTTGGTGTGGTCGGTGGCCTGCACGCCCGACGTGGCGCCGAAGTGCTCACCCTGGCGGTGCTTCGGTTGCAGCGTCTTGATGCTGTGCGTGGTCAGCCCGCCATTGTCGGTGTAGGCGGCGTCGAAGACCCCGTAGATGTTCGCCGCGGAGTCGTGCTCCCCGTCGGTCGGGAGGGTGATCGAGCCGCTGCACCCGTTCTTCGAGGTGATCTGGTGGGCGTGGCTGTCGTGGCCCAACGCGTACGTCAGGCTCACCTTGGAACAGTCGATCGTGCCGTCCTGCGGGTCACTCACCGAGATCTGGTACGGCACCGTGTCACCGAAGGTGAACAGCTGCCCGTCGGCGGGCGACGTGAGCGTCACCGTCGGGGCCGTGTTGCCAACGGTGATGACGAGACTCGCCGTGCCGGACAGCCCGGCCGGGTCGGTGACCTTCAACGTGGGGGAGTACGTACCGTTCGTGGTGTACGTCTTGGTGGGGTTCGCCGCCGTCGACGTGGTGCCGTCGCCGAACGTCCACAGGTAGCTGAGCGCCCCGCCCTCCGGGTCGGAGCTGCCGGCCGACGAGAAGTTGACGGTCAGCGGGTTGGCCCCTGACGTGGGGTTCGCCGAGGCGACCGCGATGGGGCTGCGGTTGCCGCCACCGATGTACTCGATCCGGAACAGCGCCTGGTTGTTCGAACCGGTGCCGTAGTCCAGCACGTAGAGCGCGCCGTCCGGGCCGAAGGCCATGTCCATGACCTGGGTGCCGGTCCACGGGAAGTTGGAGATCTCCCCGCGCGACCCGTCCGAGTTGACAGCGATGGCCTTGATCCAGCGGCGGCCGTACTCACCGGCGAAGAACTGACCGTTCAGCGACTGGGGGAACTTGATGCTGGAGTTCAGCGACGCGTCGTACCGGTAGACCGGCCCGCCCATCGGCGATTCCGAGCCGCTGCCGAACTCCGACGGCGAACTGGAGTCGCCCGCGTACTTGATCCAGGCCGGCTTCGCGGCGGGCAGTGTGCCGAGGCCCGTGTTGCGGAACGAGTTGTTGGTCGGCCCGCCCGTGCAGTTGTACTTCGACTGCGACGGCCCGGACGGGAAGGTGTATTCATTGTATGTTTCCGTGCTCGTGTTGGTGCCGGTGCAGTACGGCCAGCCGTAGTTGCCGGGTGCCGCGATGCGGTTGAACTCGACCTGACCCTGGGGGCCCCGGCTGGAGTTCGTGGACCCGGCGTCGGGGCCGTAGTCGCCGAGGTAGACGACGCCGGTCGCCTTGTCGACGCTCATCCGGAACGGGTTACGCAGGCCCATCGCGTAGATCTCGGGGCGGGTGTTCGCCGTGCCCGGGGCGAACAGGTTGCCCGACGGGATCGTGTACGTGCCGTCGGCCTGCGGTTTGATTCGCAGCAGCTTGCCCCGCAGGTCGTTGGTGTTGGCGGCCGTGCGCTGGGCGTCGAACTGCGGGTTGCGGTTGGTCCGTTCGTCAAGCGGCGCGTAGCCGGACGACTCGAACGGGTTGGTGTCGTCGCCGGTGGTCAGGTACAGGTTGCCGGCGGCGTCGAAGTCCAGGTCACCGCCGACGTGGCAGCACTGCCCACGGTCGTTGGCGACCTGGAGCACGATCTTCTCGCTGCCCAGGTTGAGCGTGTCGTCGGAGTTGAGGGTGAACCGGGACAGCCGCAGGTGCCCCTTCCACCGGTCCCAGTCGGACGACGAGCCGGTGGTCGGGGCGTCCCCGGACGGGGTGCTCAATGTGGGGGAGTAGTACAGGTAGACCCACCGGTTGGTGGTGAAGTTCGGGTCGACGGCGACGCCCTGCAACCCCTCCTCGTCGTGGGTGTAGACGGACAGGGTGCCGGAGACCTTGGTGTTGCCGGCCACGTCGGTCACCCGCAGCACGCCGTTGCGGGCGGTGTGCAGGACCGAGCGGTTGGGCAGCACGGCCAGGGACATGGCCTCACCCAGCTCGGCCGAGCCGGTGGCGAGCTTGACCTGCTGATAGTCGGAAGCGGGAATCACCGCCGCCTGGGCGGTGGACGGTGCAGCCACAGCGAGGGCCGCGCTCGCGACGGTGAGCACCGCCGCGAAGAGCGCCCGGGGCCAGCGCCGGGGGTACGAGAGCATGATCGTCCTTTCTCGACGATCGGGGGACGGGCGCGCGGGGGCGCGCCACGACCAGGTGGGGTGGTGGGGAACGAGCGGGGGATCAGGTCAGTTGGTGGTGACCAGGTCGAACTTCTCCCACTGACCGATGGAGGTCCGGTTGGCGATCAGCGGAGAGGAGCCCCCGTTGTCGGCGGCGACGTAGCGGTTGTTCACAGTGGCCCGCAGGCTCACCGTGCCGTCGGAGTTGCGGACCAGCTGGAACGTCTCCCAGGCGCCGGCGGTGGCCCGGTTGGCGATCAGCGCGGCGGCACCGGCGTTCTCGGCCGCGACGTACTGCCCGTTGCTCTTGGCGCGCAGCGCCACGTTGCCGTTGGCGAGGTTGACCAGGTCGAACCGCTCGCTGGTGCCGACGGAGGTCTTGTTGGCGATCAGCGCGGTGGTCGAGTTGGGCGCGCTCACGTACTGGTTGTTGGCGCGGGCCCGCAGGGTCGAGCCGCTGACGGTGGGCGGCGGGGTCGTCGTGCGCGGCGAGCAGTCGGCGGTGACCGAACCCGCGGCGACCTGGAGGCCGCCGAGCAGCATCCGGGTGAAGTTCGGGTCGGTGTACGACGCCTCGGTGTGCCCGAGGCCCGTGTACCAGGCCCGTCCGCCGCCGTACGCCTTGCACCAGGTGATCGGGTGGTCGCCGTTCATGTTGCCGCCGCTGTAGGACGACTCGTCGAGGCTGGCGAGGACCCGCGCGCTGGACCGGGGGTTGGTGCGGTAGTTGTACCACTCGTCGGAGCGGACCCAGGTGGTGCCGAGGTGCGCGGTCGACGGGTTGGTCTGGTCCTCGATCTTCACGGTCGCGGTCTGGATCGCCGGGTGCGAGTCGAACCACGCCCCGACCAGCGAGCCGTACCACGGCCAGCTGTACTCGGTGTCGGCGGCGGCGTGCACGCCGACGTACCCGCCACCGGCGGCGATGTACGACTCGAACGCCGTCTGCTGGCTGGCGTTGAGGACGTCGCCGGTCGTCGACATGAAGACCACCGCCTGGTATTGGGCCAGGTTGGAGGTGGTGAACTGGGCGGCGTCCTCGGTCGACGTCACGGTGAAGCCGTTGGCGGAGCCGAGCTGCTGGATCGCGGCGATGCCGTTGGGGATCGATGAGTGCCGGAAGCCGGCGGTCTTGCTGAACACCAGGACCTTGGTCAGTGGTGCCGCCGAGGCGGGGGTTGGCAGGGCGACCAGGCTGGCGAACATGACGGCCAGGCCGGTGACGAGTGCCAACAGGCGGGGACGGGAACGCATGGTCTTGCTCCTCTGCTGAGCGATGACCCAGGCGCGCGTCACGGAACTTCGCGGCTCGCCGGGGCCGAGGTTGGCGGTGGTACGGAGCCGGGCCGCCGATGCTCGGCTGAGATGGTGCGGGGTGGTGCCGTACCTGTGGGGATCGTCCTGCGGGGAGCGCGACGCTGCGCTGTGTGCGGGTTGCCGTGCCGGTGCTCCCCGCCCGCCGAGGGGGGAGCGTCGCGTCGCTACCGACAGCGCCGGGAGACGGCCGGCGCGGCAGTGGCGACCAAACGCGATCGCGTCGCCGAGGTGCCCCTACCTACCACAAAGGACGGTCAGAGCGCATCGACTTCTATCGCTGAGGCAGTAAACCTCCGATGTCTGCGCTCCGTCAAGACCGCGCCCGTTGACTACCACCCACTGGACGACGCCACCGGGACTCCTCAGCCCAGTGCGCCGGGGGCCACCGCGGGAGCGGCCGCGACGAGTGCGGTCCGGACGGTTTCCGCCATCGGGTCGCCCGGGTGCTCGATATGGTGCTGGACGGCGACCCGCAGGATGGCCAGGAAGGTCGCGGCCAGGAGGCGGGAGCGCAGTGCCACGTCGTCGCCGGTCAGCCGGTGGGCGAGTTCGGCGGCCAGCTCGCGTTCGATCGCGGCGTACGCCGCCACCTGATGTGGAGCCAGACCGGGGTGCCCGCGCAGCTTTCTGCGTTGGGTCAGCCAGGAGGGCTCAGAATCGCTGAAAACCTCCTCGATGAGGCGCTCGGCTGCCCGGCTCAGGACGGTCCACGGCGCCTCGTCGACGGGCTGTTCCCGGATCAGCTCCAACAGCCGGTGCAGGCGGATGGTGTCGCCGTGAAAGAGGGCCTGCTCCTTGTTGGAGAAGTAGTTGGAGAAGGTCCGCCGGGAGACGTTGGCGGCGTCGGCGATCGCCTCGACCGTCACCGCGTCGATTCCCTCCTCGGCGGCGAGGCGGAGGGCCGCCTCGTGCAGGGCGAGGCGGGTGGCCGCCTTCTTGCGCTCCCGCAGACCGGTCGTGTCGTCCATCGCACCGAGGATACGTGCGGGTGAGCAGCTTCTCAATGAGCAAACTTGCACACTGGGCAAGATCGGTAGATGCTTGCTTGAGGCAACCAACACTCGTGTCTGGGAGCAGACGTGGAAAGCGGCCCTGGCCGACAGCCACCGCTGGCACGGCGAGGTGTTCGAACGAGCGCTTGCCGACTGGACTCCCGGCGAGGTGGCGGCGCTGAGCGCCGCCCTCGGGCGATTCACCGCGACATCGAGATCGCCCTCGGAAACAACGACAACGACAATCTGGAGGCCGCGCGATGAGCGCACCCACCATCACGGCCGGCGCTGAGCCGATGACCCATCGGCGGACACTGGAAGCGCTCAGTGGCCTGCTGCTGGTGCTCTTTGTCGCGATGCTGAGCAGCACGGTCGTCTCGACCGCGCTCCCGAAGATCATCGGAGCGCTGAACGGCTCGCAGAACCAGTACACCTGGGTGGTCACCGCGACCCTGCTCACCGCGACGGCAACCACCCCGATCTGGGGCAAACTCGCCGACCTGTTCAACAAGAAGGCCCTTATCCAGGTCGCCATCGTGGTCTTCCTGGCGGGTTCGGTCGTCGCCGGCTTCTCGCAGAGCGCCGGCCAGCTCATCGCCGCCCGCGCGTTCCAGGGCATCGGGGTCGGCGGTCTGCAGGCGCTCGTCCAGGTGGCGATCGCGGCCATGATCCCGCCGCGCGAGCGAGGCCGTTACAACGGCTACCTCGGTGGTGTCATGGCCGTCGCGACGGTCGGCGGCCCACTGCTCGGCGGACTCATCGTCGACACGTCCTGGCTTGGCTGGCGCTGGTGCTTCTTCGTCGGCGTGCCGGTAGCCGCCATCGCGCTGATCCTGCTCCAGGCCACCCTGCACCTGCCGACCGTACGGCGCGAAAACGTCAAGATCGATTACTTGGGTGCCAGCCTGATCGCCGCCGGTGTCAGCGTGCTGCTGATCTGGATCTCCTTCGTCGACGGCTCGTTCGCCTGGGCCTCCTGGCAGACCGCGGCCATGGTGGGCGGTTCGCTCGTCCTGCTCGCCCTGGCGGTCCGGGTCGAGTCGCGCGCGGCCGAGCCGGTCGTCCCGCTCGGTATCGTGCGCCAGCACACCACCGCCCTGGCCATCCTCGGTAGCCTCGCGGTCGGCATGGCCATGTTCGGAGGTGCTGTCTTCCTCGGCCAGTACTTCCAGATCGGCCGCGGCTACAGCCCGACCGAGGCAGGCCTGCTCACCATCCCGATGATGGCCGGAGTCCTCGGCTCCTCCATCGTCGCCGGCCGGCTGATCACCAGGAGCGGAAAGATCAAGCCGTACATCGTCGTCGGTTCGATCCTGCTCGTCGCCGGGTTCGCACTGCTCGGCACCATCGACCACGAGACGTCGCTCGTCCTGGTCGGCGCCGCCATGTTCACCGTCGGCGTCGGCGTCGGCATGACCATGCAGAACCTCGTTCTCGCCGTTCAGAACACGGTCTCGCTCAAGGACATCGGCGCGGCCAGTTCCAGCGTCGCGTTCTTCCGGTCGCTCGGGGGCACCATCGGCGTCTCCGTGCTCGGCGCCGTCCTCGCACGTCGGGTCGGCGACCAGATCACCCACGACCTCACCGCCGCGGGGATCCCCGTCTCCGGCAGTTCGGGGGGCAGCAGCAACCTCAACATCACCGCCCTGCCCGAGCAGGTCCAGGACATCGTCCGGGCCGCCTACGGCGACGCCACCGGCCACATCTTCCTCATCTCCGCCGCCATCGGGGTCGTCGGCATCATCGCCGCGCTCCTGCTCAAGCCGATCACCCTGCGGACCAGCCTCGACCTGCCGGACGCGGCCACCTCGACGGCCCTCGCCGCCGACGCGGTCGACGGCGCTCCCGCCTTCGACCAGGTGCGCGTCGACACCACGCCTGACGGATCGACGCCCCGACGCTGACATCGGGCAGTCCGACCCGGGGCCGGTACGAGCGAACGTCACCGAATCGAGGGGTCTGTGGATACCGCGGAGTTGCCAGCGGCACCCGCCCGGCGAGCCGCCGCACTGCGCCGGGCTGTACGTGAGCTGGGGCTCGTCGCCGCACTGTTCCTCATCTACAAGGCCGCTCGGGTGGTGGCGGCAGACCGGGGGTCGACCGCGGTGGGAAACGCGGAATGGGTCTGGCGGGTGGAGCGCCTGCTTCACCTGCCCAACGAGGCCGCCTTCCAACGCCCCGTGCTCTCCCACGAGCTGTTGGTGCACCTGGCCAACGGCTACTACGCGTACGTGCACTTCCCGGCCACGACCATCTGTCTGATCTGGCTGTACGTACGCCACCCCGTGCGTTATCTCTGGACGCGTCGCATGCTCGCCGGGCTCACCGCGGCCGCACTGGCGCTGCACTTCCTGCTTCCGCTGGCACCGCCGCGACTGACCGCCCTGACCGGCATGGTGGACACCGGCAGCCGTTACGGGCCCGCGGTCTACGGCCCACCCGACACTGACGCGTTGAGCAACCAGTACGCCGCCATGCCCTCCCTGCACGTCGGTTGGGCTCTCGCCGTCGCCGTCGCGCTCATCGCGGTGACCGGCGGGCGCCTGCGGTGGCTGTGGCTGGCGCACCCGCTCGTCACCCTGCTGGTTGTCGTGACGACGGGCAACCACTACTGGCTCGACGGCATCGTCGCGGCCGTGATGCTCGCCATCGTCTGCCTCGTTCTGCCCACGCTCCACACCGGCGACCAGCCCACCCAGCCGCCGACGCAACACCCGGCCGGATGGCCCCGCCAGTCAGCGGCCGAGGACGAGGTAGGCGAGACCGAGGACGCCGCGATACCCGCCGACGTACTGGCGCAACCGGTCGTCGAGTTCCGCGCGGACGTCGGCCGCCCGGGGATCCTCGGGGTACGCCAACAGCCACTCCTGCCGTCCGGCGAGCCAGGTGGATTCGAAGTCGTCCCACTCCCGCTGATCGGCGGTGCTCAGGTGCAGCAGCCGCCAGCCGCGCTCGCGGGCGGCCTCGATCAGCCCGGGGAGAGTCGCCACCTCCGGGCCGAACACCTCGGCGATCTCCGCCGTGGGGGACCGTTCCCAGTAGGTGTCGCCGAACAGCAGCCGTCCCCCGGGCCGCACCACGGTGGCGAGGGCGTCGAGGGCGGCCGCGGTGCCGCCGAAGGCATGTGCCGAACCGATGCAGAGGACCCGGTCGGCGGGCTCCTGCCAGGCCGCCGCTTCCCCCATCACGAAGGCGACGTGCCGGTTCAGGGACCGCGCCGCGGCGAGCCGCCGTCCTTTGGTGAGCGCGGCATCGTCGGTGTCGACGCCGACACCCCGCGTCGGGACCGGGCCGGACACGCCTCCGGCGGCGACCGCCCGCAGCAGCAGTTCACCCCAGCCGCAGCCGAGGTCGAGCACGCGCGCGCCGGGGCGGACGTCGAGCCGTTGCAGCAGCAATGCCGCGTGCTCCTGTGACAGCGGAGTGTTCCAGCGCATCCGCGCGTAGCGGCTGGCGGCGAGGTGGTCGGTCGACTGCATCCGTTCAGGGTGTCAAGACGTGCGCCGGTGCCGGCACCGGGGCGTACGGCAGGATCGGTGGTGTGGACGCGGAGCGTGCGGGGCCGCCGCGGCGGCCGACCCCGCAGGAGGTGGCGGCGGCGGCCGGCCGGGGTCTTCCGGACGTGATCGGCCCCGGGCTGCGCGTGTTGTTCTGCGGTTACAACCCGGGCCTCTACTCGGCGGCGGTGGGGGAGCCGTTCGCCCGGCGGGGCAGCCGCTTCTGGCCGGCCCTGCACGGGGCTGGCTTCACCGACCGGCAGCTGCGTTCGTGGGAAGGCGACGAACTGCTGCGTCAGGGCCTGGGCATCACCAGCCTGAGCAACCGGGCCACCGCCCGCGCCGCCGAGCTGACGTCGGAGGAATTGGTGGCCGGGGTTGCCGGGTTGGCGGTGAAGGCCGAGCGCTATCGGCCGCGCTGGGTGGCGATCCTCGGGGTGACCGCGTACCGGATCGCCTTCGCCCGACCGAAGGCCGGCCTGGGTCCGCGACCGGACCGGCTGGGCCCGGCCCGCGTCTGGGTGCTGCCGAACCCCAGCGGCCTGAACGCGCACTTCCCCCTGCCGGCGCTGACCGCCGAGTTCGCCAAGCTGCGGCGGGAGCTCGAAACCTAGCCGGCCGGTGCGGCGGCGAGCCCGACGGTAGGGCTGCGGGACCAGCGACACGGCAGACGCTGCGTCGATCGTGGGCACATGATCACCTGGCCTGGCACTCTGTATGGCATGACCGCCCTGCTGCGCTCCCGCCTGACCGACTGGACCCTCGTCGTACCCGTGCTCGCTCTCCTGGTGTTGGTCGTCACCTGGGGGCGGGACCTGCCCGGCCTGATCATCGTGGTGGTCGCGGCGCTCCTGGGGGGTGCCGTGCTCGCGGCCGTGCACCACGCGGAGGTGGTCGCCCACCGGGTGGGGGAGCCGTACGGGTCGCTGGTGCTCGCCGTCGCGGTCACCGTGATCGAGGTCGCCCTCATCGTCACGCTGATGATCAGCGGACCGGAGAAGACCCAGGCGCTCGCCCGGGACACCGTCTTCGCCGCCATCATGATCACCTGCAACGGGATCCTCGGCCTGTCCCTGCTGCTCGGGGCGCTGCGCCGTCGCGTCGCGGTGTTCAACCCGGAGGGCACCGGCGGGGCCCTGGCCACCGTGATCACCCTGGCCACCCTCAGTCTGGTCATTCCGACCTTCACCACGGCCCGGCCCGGCCCGGAGTTCAGCCCGGCCCAGCTCGCGTTCGCCGCCGTCGCCTCGCTGGCGCTCTACGGGCTGTTCGTCCTCGTGCAGACCGGCCGGCACCGCGACTACTTCCTGCCGGTCGACAGCCGCGGCCAGGTGATCGATGCCGAGGAGCACGCCAAGCCGCCAACCACCCGCGCGGCGCTGACGAGCCTGGGGCTGCTGCTGGTGGCGCTGATCGCGGTGGTCGGTGACGCCAAGACCGTCTCCCCGACCATCGAGGCCGGCGTCGCCGCGGCGAACCTGCCACACGCGTTCGTCGGTGTGATCATCGCCCTGCTGGTGCTGCTGCCGGAGACCCTGGCCGCCGCCCGCGCCGCCCGCCGTGACCGCGTGCAGATCAGCCTGAACCTCTCGCTCGGCTCGGCCATGGCCAGCATCGGCCTGACCATCCCCGCCATCGCGATCGCCTCGATCTGGCTGGAAGGCCCGCTGCTGCTCGGCCTCGGCGGCACCCAACTCGCCCTGCTCACACTCACCGCCGTGACCGCCGTACTCACGGTGGTGCCCGGCCGGGCCAGCGTGTTGCAGGGCGGCGTACACCTGGTGCTGCTGGCGGCCTTCGTCTTCCTGGCCGCCAGCCCGTGACCCGCACCGCGACCCGGTGGCCCGGTAGAAGCCGGCGCACCCCACCCCCTCCCCTGGTTGATCATGAAGTTATTGCCACGACACGCCGACGCGAGTGGCAATAACTTCATGATCACCGGGGGGTGCGAGGTGCGGGGTGCGAGGTGCGAGGTGGGGGTGGGGGTTAGGTTGGCGGGATGGGGACTGTCTGGGTGGTACTGGGGGCTTTTGTGGTTGTGGCTGGTGTCGCGGGCGGGGTGGTGGCTCGGCGGGGGAGGCGGATTCCGCCCGGCGAGGTGGGGGACCACGACCCGGCGGCGGGGCGGGAGGCCAGGGGTCGGCAGCACCGGTACGAGGCCGAACGGCACGGTGACCAGGGTGATACCTGGCAGCGCGGGCGGGATTCGAGCGGCTGACCGATCCTCCTGACCGTCCGGACGGCGAAGCTCGGTGTGAACCGTGCGGGCGCTCCCTACGTGGAACCGGTGATGGGCGTGGTGGTCGTACCGTCGGGGTACATCGCAGCGCGAGCACCGATGTCTGGGGAGGCACAGTGGGCGAACGGTTCGGACGGGACGCGCGGGGCCCGTTGGCGGGTCTGCTGATCGCCGCCCTGGTCTCACTCGCCTGCGCCGGCGGTGGGCTCGCCGAGCCGGAGGCTGAGCGCCCCGGAGCGAACCCGCCAGCCGCCTCCCCAGGGCCGAGCACCACCCGGGCCGACAGCACCACCAGCATCGCCGAGTTCGAGCAGGACGTCGCCGACGCGCAGGCGGTCGCCGAGCGGTACTGGGCGGCCCAGTTCAAGGAGTCGGGGCAGCGGTTCCGGCCGATCCGGCGGATCATTCCGTACCAGCGCGACGGCGAGGTGTCCTGTGGCGGGCAACGGCTGCCCCGCAACAACGCCGTCTACTGCTCACAGGGCGACTTCATCGCGTACGACATCGCCTGGTCGGTGGCGGCGTTCCGCCAGGTCGGCGACGCGTTCGTGTTCTACCTGCTCGGGCACGAGTACGCACACGCCATCCAGGTGCGGCTCGGCATCAACTACAGCTTCACCATCCAGCAGGAGTTGCAGGCCGACTGCATGGCCGGGGCGTACCTCGGCGACTCGGTGCGCTCGGGTGCCCTGACCCTCGCCGAGGGTGACCTGGACGAGTTCCGGGAGGGGGTGGCGGCGGTCGGCGACGACCCGGACCAGCCGTGGTTCGCCGAAGGCGCGCACGGCAGCCCCGAGCAACGCACCGACATGTTCTTCCGGGGGTACGAGGGTTCCCTGACGGAGTGCGACCTGGGCTGAGCGGGTTGCCCGTGTCACTCCGGCGCCCGTTGCCGCCACCGGGCACGGATGGTGCTGGCAGGATCGCCGGTGTCGCCCACGACCCTGGAGGCTCCGCTGAGCAGCACCTACCCCGCCGCCGTGCTCTTCGACATGGACGGCACGCTGGTCGACAGTGAGAAGCTGTGGGACGTCGCGTTGCAGGAGCTCGCGAAGGAGTACGGCGGGGAGCTCTCCGTCGACGCCCGCCAGTCGATCATCGGCACCGCGATGGCCGAGTCGATGCGCATCCTGCACGACGACCTGGGGCAGCCCGAACGGGATCCGGAGATCAGCGCGGCGTGGATCAACGCCCGGATCCTGGAGCTGTTCCGCACCGGCCTGCCCTGGCAGCCTGGGGCGTTCGACCTGTTGCGCGCGGTCCGCGCGGCGGGAATCCCCACCGCGCTGGTCACCTCCAGCCCTCGGGCACTGGTCGAGATCGCCCTGGACACCCTCGGTCGGGACAACTTCGACACGGTCGTCGCCGGCGACGAGGTGGTGGCGGCCAAGCCGCATCCCGAGCCCTACCTGACCGCGGCCCGGCTGCTGGGTGTGCCGATCGAGCGTTGCGTGGCGATCGAGGACTCACCGACCGGGGTGGCCAGCGCGGTCGCCTCGGGCGCGGCAGTGTTGGCCGTACCGGCGGAGGTGGCGTTGCCGAGCACTGTCGGCGTACACCAGGTGGAGAGCCTGACCGGCGTGGACCTGGACTCGCTCGCGGCGCTGCTCGCCGATCGGGCCGCGGCGACCAGCTGACCCGCCCAGCGCGGGTCAGGGGCGCACCGCGACGACCGGACGGCCGAGGCCCCCGGTCGCGCGGACGGCGACCGGGGGCCTCGACAGTGCCGATCAGTCGTGGGCGATGGCGCCCAGGACGTTGATCCGGGCCGCCCGGACGGCCGGGAGCACCGCGGCCACCACACCGATGATGGCGGCGAGACCGAGGAACACCCCCATCTGCCCCCAGGGCAGGATCAGGTCGGTGATGCCCTCGTCCTTGAGCGCCTCGACCACCGCGGCGCCGAGACCGGTGCCCACCACCACGCCGAGCAGCGCGCCGAACACCGAGATCACCACCGCCTCTACGGTGATCATGCCCATGGTCTGGGACCGGCGCAGGCCGATCGCCCGCAGCAGACCCAGCTCGCGGGTCCGCTCCAGCACCGACAGGGCCAGGGTGTTGATGATGCCCAGCACGGCGATCACGATGGCCAGCGCGAGCAGGATCTGGATCATCGTGAGCAGTCCGTCGAGCGAACTCATCTGCTGCTTGATGAACGCGTCCCGGTCGGCCACCGACACCTCGGGGCTGTCCGCGAGCAACGCCTCCACCTGCGGTTGCACGTCGGAGACCCGGGTGCCCGGTGCGAGCTGGATGAAGCCCTGGATGGGCTGCGGGATGGCGAAGTTCTTCGCCGCCGCCGGCGGCAGCGTCACCGGGTTGGTCAGCTGCGACGACTCGTAGATGCCGCTGACCGTGTAGGTGCGGGCCTCGCCCCGGGTCAGCTGCACGCTCACCGTCGAGCCCACCGACCAGCCACGCGAGGTGGCCGTGTCCGAGCTGGCCAGCATCTGGGTCGGCCCGATCCGGTCGATGTCACCGGCGGTGGGCTTCGCCCCGAAGATCTGCCGCAGCGACGCCGGGTCGCTGCTCGCCGCCACCCAGGTGCTCTCACCGTCGATCTTCGCCATGTCGCCGTACTCGCCGTCGACCAGCTGCACACCGGGCAGGGCCTTGGCCTGGTCCAGCACCCCCGGGTCGAAGGACGGCGGACGCGGACCGCCCTGCACGCCGGCGATCACCAGCTCGGCCTTGATGGTGTCCTGGGCGAGAGCGCTGATGCTGCCCTTGGCCGAGTCGAGGATGACCGTGACGCCGGTGACCAGCGCGATGCCGACCATCAGCGCGGCGGCGGTGATCGCCGTGCGGCGCGGGTTGCGCCCGGAGTTGAGCCGGCCCAGCTTGCCCGGCACCGACCAGGAGAAGATCGCGCCCAGCAGGCTCACCACCGGCCGGCTGATCAGCGGGGTCAGCAGCGCCACCCCGATGAACGCGAACAGCACCCCACCGAGGATGGTGGACAGCGTCTGACCGCCGGCGTTGCCGCTGAGCCCGAGGAACAGCAGCACCGCGCCGACGCCGGTGACCAGCGACCCGGCCACGGTGACCTTGGTCAACGGCCGGTCCGGGGTGGCCACGTCCTGCATGGCCGCGATCGGCGGGATCCGCGACGCCCGCAGCGCCGGCAGCAGCGCCGCCACCACGGTGATCACCAGACCGACGGCGAACGCACCGATCACCGCCGCCGCCGGCACGCCGATCCCGGCCAGGGTGAGCCCACCGGCGAACTTGCCGAACAGGAACGCCAGCAGCGCGCCCACCCCGATACCGGCCGCCAGGCCGAGCACCGACGCGATCAACCCCACCGCGATGGCCTCCAGCACCACCGAACCGATGATCTGCCGGCCGCTGGCCCCGATGGCGCGCATCAGCGCCAACTCCCGGGTCCGCTGCGCCACGATGATCGAGAACGTGTTGAGGATCAGGAAGGTGCCCACCAGCAGCGCCACCGCGGCGAAACCGAGCAGGATCTTGTTGAAGAAGGACAGGCCCTCCTTCAGACCACCCGCGGCGTCCGCGGCCAACTGCTCGCCGGTCTTCACCTCGTAGTCCGCCCCGAGGGTACGGCTCACGTCGTCGCGCAGCGTCTCGTCGGAGACCCCGCCGGCGGCACGCACGGTGATGTTGCTGAACACGTCCGGCTCGCCGAGCATCAGCCGCTGCGCCACCGGCGTGGTGAAGAAGACCTCGTTGGCCCCACCGATCGAGTCCCGGTCACCGCTGTAACCGACGACACCAACCAGGGTGAAATCCCGCTTCTTCGACTCGAACGCGGTGAGCACGCCGACCTTCTGGCCGACCTGCACCTTCGCTGCCGTGGCCAACGCCTTGTTGATGACGATCTCGTCCTCGGCCTGCGGCGCACGCCCCTCACGCAGCCGCAGCAGCTCGCCCTCGCCGGTCCAGTTCTCGCCCAACTGCGGCGGACCGAACGAGGTCACCACCTTGCCGTTGCTGCCGATGATCCGAGCGCCGTCGGCGGCGACGACACCGGTGGCCGACGCCACCCCCGGCACCTGCGTGACCCGGTCCACCACGGCGGCGGGCAGCGGGGCGGCGGTCTGCTCACCCTCCATCTCGTTGACCTGCACCTTCGGCTTCGCCGCGACGTTCACGTCGACGTCCGAATAAGCGTCGGCGAAGATCGAGTCGAAGGAGCGACCCAGCGTGTCGGTGAGTACGAACGCGCCGGAGACGAACATCACCCCGAGCACCACCGCCAGGCCGGACAGGATCAGCCGGACCTTGCGGGCCAGCAGACTCTTCAGCGTCGCCCGGAACATCAGTTGCCCACCTCGGCCGGAGTGTCCAGCTTCTTCATGGTGTCCAGCACCGTCTCGGCGGTCGGCTCGATCAGCTCCGAGACGATCTCACCGTCGGCGAGGAAGACCACCCGGTCGGCGTACGCGGCGGCCGTCGGGTCGTGGGTCACCATCACGATGGTCTGGCCGTGCTCCCGCACCGAGTTACGCAGAAAGTTGAGCACCTCCGCGCCGGAGCGCGAGTCCAGGTTGCCGGTCGGCTCGTCCGCGAAGATCACCTCGGGGCGGGAGACCAGCGCCCGCGCGCACGCCACCCGCTGCTGCTGCCCACCGGAGAGCTGCGCCGGCCGGTGGTCCAGCCGGTCCTTCAGACCCACCGTCTCGATCACCGTGTCGTACCAGGCCGGGTCCGGTTTGCGGCCGGCGATCGACAGCGGCAGCAGGATGTTCTCCTTGGCGGTCAGCGTCGGCAGCAGGTTGAACTGCTGGAAGATGAAGCCCACCTTGTCGCGCCGCAGCTTCGTCAGCCCCGCGTCGCCCAGCCCGGTGACCGTCGTCTCGCCGATCGCCACCGTGCCCCGGGTCACCGAATCCAGGCCGGCCAGGCAGTGCATCAACGTCGACTTACCGGAACCCGACGGGCCCATGATCGCGGTGAAGCGGCCACGTTCGAACTCGGCGCTGACCCCCCGCAGCGCGACGACCTGAGCCTCGCCGCTGCCGTACACCTTCCACACGTCGTTCGCCCGGGCCGCGGCCTGCGCCTGCTGGCCTACCGTCGCGGTCACGTCATCTACCTCTTCCGTCTGTCCGAAAACGCACGCCGCCCCCCGATGGTCCGGCGCGACTGTTCAATCATCGGTGCCTTGCCTGCCCGTCCCGTCCGACCCAGGGGGGACCCGCGGCGGATTTCCCGCTGCGGGTGCACCCCTATGTCGGATCAGGGTTGCCCCTGACGTGACGACCGGTTGACCGTTTTTCCCCACCCGGCGGCGGCAGCAGCACCGACACTTCCACCTGACGCCACAGGAGGGTCAACCGAACCGAGCCATCTCCGGTCACGGTAGGTGACGACGGCAACGGCAGCCGTCCCCCCACGGAGGGATCTTCGAGTACGCCAGGTGAGGTACCCGGGCCGGTGCGGCTACGCCCGGGGGCGGACCAGCCCCGACTCGTACGCCAGCACGACCGCCTGCACCCGGTCGCGCAGCCGCAGCTTGGTCAACACGTGCCCGACATGGGTCTTGATGGTGGTCTCGCTCACCGAGAGGACCGTCGCGATCTCGGCGTTGGACAGCCCTCGGGCGACCTGCACGAGCACCTCGCGCTCCCGGTCGGTGAGCGCGTCGAGCACCGCCGACGGGGTCACCGCCGGGTCGGGCAGCAGCTCCGCGAAGCGGTCCAGCAGTCGCCGCAGAATCCGGGGCGCCACCACCGCGTCGCCGCCGGCGACCGTGCGGATCGCCGCGATCAGGTCCTCGGCCGGAACGTCCTTGGCCAGGAACCCGCTGGCGCCGGCCCGCAACGCGCCCACCACGTACTCGTCCAGGTCGAAGGTGGTGAGCACCAGCACCCGGACCGGCAGTCGGGCGTCGACGATCGCCCGGGTCGCCGCCACCCCGTCCATCCGGGGCATCCGGATGTCCATCAGCACGACGTCGGGCAGCAGCCGGCGGGACAACTCCACCGCCTCCACGCCGTCACCGGCCTCCGCCACCACGTCCAGGTCGCTCTCGGCGCCCAGCACCATCCGAAACCCGGTCCGCAGCAGCGGCTGGTCGTCGGCGAGCAGGATCCGCACCGGCCGCGCCTGATCGGTCATCTCGTCTCCCGTCCCGCGTCGCCGGTCACCCTCGCGCCCGTCGCGGACCACGGTAGAGGTCAGGCCCGCGCGGAACCCTCTCCCGCGCCGCGATCTTGCACTTTCGGTGGCGACAGGCTGGGGCAAACCACCCGATGTCGACAACCGAAACTGCAAGATCGCGGGGTGTGATGAGCGCGGCGCGTGGGGTGGGTGGGTGGTGGGTGGGTGGGTGGTGGGTGGGGTGGGTGGGTGGGGTTACTCGTCGGCGCCCGGTGCTACCGGGGTGGACCGGGAGTCGCGCAGCGGGTCGGCGCTCGCCGCGGCGACCGGGAACGGCGGCGGGGTGCCGCCGAAGCTCGGACACAGCGCCTGGTGGCTGCACCAGTCGCAGAGCCGGCTCGGCCGGGGCCGGAAATCCTGCCGGGCGGTGGCCTGCTCGATCGCCCGCCACAGCGCCACCACGGTGCGTTCGAAGCGAAGCAGCTCGTCGGCGTCCGGTGTGTAGTCCAACACCTCGGCGTCGCGCAGGTAGAGCAGCCGCAGCACCCGGGGCACCACCCCCCGGGTGCGCCACAGCACCAGGGCGTAGAACTTCAGCTGGAACAACGCCCGCGCCTCGAACGCCTCCCGTGGGGCGCCGCCGGTCTTGTAGTCGACCACCCGCAGCGCGCCGTCCGGAGCGACGTCGAGCCGGTCGAGGTAGCCCCGGATCAACAACTCCTCGTCGACGACCGCGGAGATCAGGCTCTCGCGTTCGGCTGGCTCCAGCCGGGTCGGATCCTCCACCGCGAAGTAACCCTGCAACAGCCCGGCGGCGGAGCGGAGGAACTCCACCGGGCCGGCCGGCTCCGCGTCGTCGAAGATCCCGGCCAGCTCCGGCTGCTCGGTGACCAGCCGGTCCCACTGGGGGGCCACCAGGTCGCCGGCCGCCTCCGGTGTGCGGCCGGTGGCGGGCAGGTCGAACAGGCGCTCCAACACCGCGTGCACCAGCGTGCCCCGGGCCTGCTCGATCGTGGTGCGCTCGGGCAGCCGGTCGATGCTGCGGAACCGGTAGAGCAGCGGGCAGGTCTTGAAATCCGCCGCCCGCGACGGGGACAGCGAGGCCCGCACCGTCGGCGGCGCCTGCGCCGCAGGGGAGGGCTGGGAGGTGGTGACCGATTCCGCCGTCATGTCGGCAAAGGTTAGGGCACGGGTGTGACACCGACCGCCGCCCGCCCCGCACAGCGACGGTCCGTAGCATCGTGGCGATGGAGCAGACAACCCGGCCGCCGCGCCGACCAGACCGACGCCTCGGCCTGAACGTCGGACGGGTGTTCGGGGTGCCGCTGCACCTGAACGGCTCGATGGTCCTGCTCGCGGTGTTCATCGCGGTGCTGTACGGCGAGTTCGCCCGCCGGCAACTGGGCCTGCCGCAGCTCAGCGGCTACCTGATCGGCTTCGGGTTCGTCGTGTCGCTGCTCGGTTCGGTGCTGCTGCACGAACTGGGCCACGCCCTCACCGCCCGCCGGTACGGCATCGGTGTGCGCGGGATCACCCTGGAGCTGCTCGGCGGCTACACCGAGATGGACCGGGACGCCCCGTCGCCCCGCGTCGACCTGCTGGTCTCGCTCGCCGGCCCGGCGGTCTCCGCGGTGCTCGGTGTCCTGGCGGTCGCCGCCACGCTCGCCCTGCCCCAGGGGACCGTGGCCCACCAGCTCGCCTTCCAGCTCGCGGTCAGCAACGTCATCGTGGCGTTGTTCAACAGCCTGCCCGGCCTGCCGCTCGACGGCGGCCGCGCGCTGCGCGCCGCCGTGTGGGGGCTGACCCGCGACCGGCACCTCGGCACCGAGGTCGCCGGGTGGGCCGGCCGGATCGTCGCCGTCGGCACCGCAGCCCTGGTGCTGCTCCTCACCGTCGAGCGGCGTCTGGCGCCGCTGGCGCTGCCGCTGATGCTGCTGGTCGCCGTCACTCTCTGGCGCGGCGCCGGGCAGTCGATCCGGGCCGCCCGGGTCAGCCGGCGGTTCCCGCTGATCGACCTCCACCGGCTGGCCCGTCCGACCTGGCCGGTGGCCACCGGTACGCCGCTGGCCGAGGCCCAACGCAGACGCGCCGAGAGTGGGCGGCCGGGTGCCGCGCTGCTGGTCACCGACTCCACCGGTCGGCCGGTGGCGCTGGTCGACCCGACCGCCGCCGACGCGGTCCCGGTCGAGCGCCGACCGTGGCTGGCTGTCGACGCCGTCGCCCGGTCGCTGGGCACACTTCCCACGCTGTCGCTCGGGTGGGACGGCGAGCGGGTGATGGAGGCCGTACAGACCCACCCGGGCGCGCAGTACGTGGTGACGTCAGGCGAAGATGTCGTCGGCATTCTGCACATCGCGGACCTGGCACAGCTCCTCGAACCCAACCGGAAGATGACACCGTGACCGCAACTCCCTCCACCGTCGCCGCCGACCCCGCCACCCCGGCTCTGACACCCGTGCACCGGGGGCCGTTCCGGCCCGGCGACCGGGTCCAGCTGACCGACCCCAAGGGGCGGATGCACACCGTGACGCTGGAGCCCGGCAAGGAGTTCCACACCCACCGCGGCATCCTGGCGCACGACGCGCTGATCGGGCTCCCCGACGGCAGCGTGGTGACCACCGCCGGTGGCGGCACCGCGTTCCTGGCCCTGCGGCCGCTGCTGTCGGACTATGTGCTGTCCATGCCGCGCGGCGCCCAGGTGATCTACCCGAAGGACTCGGCGCAGATCGTCGCGATGGGTGACATCTTCCCCGGCGCGAAGGTCCTCGAGGCCGGCGCCGGCTCCGGCGCGCTGAGCTGCTCCCTGCTGCGCGCCGTCGGCACCGAGGGCGAGCTGCACTCGTTCGAGCTGCGCGACGACTTCGCCCAGATCGCCAAGCGCAACGTCGAGGCGTTCTTCAACGGGCCGCACCCCTCGTGGCACCTGCACGTCGGCGACGTCGCGCAGTGCCAGGAGACCGGCTTCGACCGGATCATCCTGGACATGCTGACCCCCTGGGAGACCCTCGACATGGTCGAGCGGGCACTGGTGCCCGGCGGGGTGTTCATCGGCTACGTCGCCACCACACCGCAGCTCTCCGAGCTGGTGGAGGCGCTGCGCGAGCGCGGCGGCTGGACCGAGCCTCGGGCCTGGGAGTCCCTGGTGCGCGACTGGCACGCCGAGGGCCTCGCCGTCCGGCCGGACCACCGGATGATCGCCCACACCGCCTTCCTGGTGTCCGCGCGCAAGCTGGCCCCGGGAGTCACCGCGCCACCGCGTCGCCGCAAACCCAGCAAGGGCACCGAGGCGTACGCGCAGCGCCGCCAGGACCTGCGCGAGGCGGAGGCGGCCCGACAGGCCGCCGCCGCCCAGGCCGCGGGCGCACAGCCCAACGGTACGGGGGAGATGGACAGGCCGTGACCATCGAGCTGGGTGTCGGCACCGCCGAGCAGGGGGAGACGCTGGCATGAGCCGACCGGGCTACGGCGGTGGAGACCTCCCCGCGGTCTTTCCCGACTGGTCGCCCTACCAGGACCTGGAGTCGGCGGCGCGGGCCTACCTGCGTGACCCGGACGTCGCCCTGGAGGCGCTCGGCGGTGTGCTGCGCGGCGCGTCGGTGCTCGGCTTCACCCTGGAACGCTTCGTCAACGAGGTCAACGGGGTGTGGCAGGAGGTCGTCGTCTGCGATGGCAGCCGACTCATCCTCTGGCACGGCGAGGACGTACCGCCGGAGGAGGGCCCGCCGGGCTCGATGACCTCGTCACTGCGGGTGGTGCCGGTCTCCACAGTCACCGAGGTGGGCTGCCGGCGACGGCTCAACCGTTCCGAGAGCGGCGAGATCCGGGTCGACAGCATCGACGTCTACCTGCTGCTCACCTCGTTGGACGAGGCACCGCCGAGCGAGGAGATGGTCGGCACACCCCGGCACGACGCGCTGCGCTTCGGCAAGACCCTCGACGACGGCGGCGCCGGGCAGATCGCCCGGTTGGAGGAGTTCGCGCGGTTGGTCGCCTCGGTGGTCGGCCGTCCGATGCTCTGAGGCGTACCCCTTCTGGGGCCGGCCGGGCCGCGGGGCCCGGCCGGCGGTCAGTCTTCCTCGGCGTCGGGGCCGGCGACCTCGACGCCGTCGCCGCGCACCACGTGGATGCAGTCGCCGGGGCACTCCTTCGCGGAGTCGATCACCTCGAGTCGCAGGTGCGCGGGGACGTCGACCCGGCTGCCCGGCGCCATCCGCAGCTCACCGTCGACGCCCTTGACGTAGGCCAGGCCGTCGATGTCGAACTCGAAAACCTCCGGCGCGTACTGCACGCAGAGCCCGTCGCCGGTGCAGAGATCCTGGTCGACCCAGACCTGCAACTCGTCGGTCGCGACCTCGGCCACCGGTGCACCCCCCATGTTCTCCCGTCCCACGCTTCGACGGTACCCGAACGCCGGTAACCGCCCGTCAGGCCACCCTTGGCGATCAAGGTTCGGTGACGAGGGTGTTGCGTGGGACCGAATCGGCCTCATAGCGGCTAGTGTTAGGGCAGAACGTTCAAGCCCCCCGGGGAGGTGGGACGTGGCAGCACGTAGCGACGACGCGGACTCGCGCGCCGCACGGTGGGAGAAGGAAGCCCACGATCTCTCCACGCAGGTCGCGTTCCTGCAAGAGGAACTCGCCCTGGTGCGGCGCAAGTTGACCGAAAGCCCCCGACACGTCCGGCAGCTCGAAGAGCGGCTGGCGGCCACCCAGGCCCAGTTGGCGCGGCTGACCGAGAACAACGACCGGCTGGTGAGCACCCTCAAGGAAGCTCGCACGCAGATCGTGACGCTCAAGGAGGAGATCGACCGGCTCGCGCAACCGCCGAGTGGGTACGGCGTCTTCCTGGCCAAGCACGAGGATGGCACGGTGGACGTCTTCACCGGCGGCCGAAAACTACGGGTTTCGGTCTCACCCTCGCTCGACGTGGGTGACCTGCGGCGTGGCCAGGAGGTCCTGCTCAACGACGCGCTCAACATCGTCGACGCGTTCGGCTACGAGCGGGTCGGCGAAGTGGTGATGCTCAAGGAGATCCTGGAGGGGCCGAACGGCGGGCCGGGTGACCGGGCGCTGGTGGTCTCCCACTCTGACGAGGAGCGCATCGTGCACCTCGCCGAGACGCTCATCGGCTCGGCGATCCGGGCCGGCGACTCGCTCATGATCGAGCCCCGCTCGGCGTACGCGTACGAGCGGATCCCGAAGAGCGAGGTCGAGGAGCTGGTCCTGGAGGAGGTGCCCGACGTCGACTACGGCGACATCGGTGGCCTCCAGTCGCAGATCGAGCAGATCCGCGACGCGGTGGAGCTGCCGTTCCTGCACGCGGACCTGTTCCGTGAGCACCAGCTCCGCCCACCCAAGGGCATCCTGCTCTACGGCCCGCCCGGCTGCGGCAAGACGCTCATCGCCAAGGCGGTGGCCAACTCGCTGGCCAAGAAGATCGCTGAGCGCCAGGGCAAGGAGAAGCACACCAGCTTCTTCCTCAACATCAAGGGCCCGGAGCTGCTCAACAAGTACGTCGGTGAGACCGAGCGGCACATCCGGCTGATCTTCCAGCGCGCCCGGGAGAAGGCCGGCGAGGGCACGCCGGTGATCGTGTTCTTCGACGAGATGGACTCGATCTTCCGGACCCGTGGCTCCGGTGTCTCCTCCGACGTGGAGAACACCATCGTCCCGCAGCTGCTCAGCGAGATCGACGGTGTGGAGGGTCTGGAGAACGTCATCGTCATCGGCGCCTCCAACCGGGAAGACATGATCGACCCGGCGATCCTGCGTCCCGGTCGACTCGACGTGAAGATCAAGATCGAGCGACCGGACGCCGAGGCGGCCAAGGACATCTTCTCCAAGTACATCCTCTCCGGGCTGCCCCTGCACCCGGACGACCTGGCCGAACACGGCACCGACCCCCAGGCCACCGTCGCGGCGATGATCGACGCCGTGGTGCTGCGGATGTACTCCGAAACCGAGGAGAACCGCTTCCTCGAGGTCACCTACGCCAACGGTGACAAGGAAGTCCTCTACTTCAAGGACTTCAACTCCGGCGCGATGATCCAGAACATCGTCGACCGGAGCAAGAAGATGGCCATCAAGGAGTTCCTCACCTCGGGTCGCAAGGGGCTGCGTCTGCAGCACCTGCTCGACGCCTGCGTCGACGAGTTCCGCGAGAACGAGGATCTCCCCAACACCACCAACCCCGACGACTGGGCGCGCATCTCCGGCAAGAAGGGCGAGCGGATCGTCTACATCCGCACGCTCGTCTCCGGCGGCAAGGGTGCCGAGGCCGGCAGGTCCATCGAGACCGCCAGCAACACCGGTCAGTACCTGTAGAACCAGCGATCAACCGGGGCGACGCGTTCGACGCGTCGCCCCGGTTGCCGTTGCGCACGGGTGCGGCGGGCTGTCCGGTGCGTCAGCGCGGCCCGTCGGTGAAGATCCACTTGCGGGAGACGAAAAGATTCAGCACCGCCAGGCCCCCGGTGGTCAGCACCTTCGCGACCAGATACGGCAGGCCGGCCCAGGTCAACCCCTGCACGAGGGCGACCGTGAGCGCCAGATTGACGAGCACCAGCAGCAGATACCGCCACGCCTGACCGCCGACATCGCCGGTCGAGCCGAACGACCATGCGCGGTTGAGCCCGAAGTTGACCACGAACGCCACCGCGAAGGCGAGCACCGTGGCGAACGGTAGCCACACCCCCAGCACCCCGTGGAACAGGTAGAGCGCGCTGGTGTCGGTGATCGCACTGAGACCGCCGACGATCAAAAACCGAACCTCGCTGCGGCGTGTCAGGCCTGCCAGCGTCGTCGAGGCCGCCGCCTTCATCGCTGACCCTCGGATGCGGACCCGCCATGTGTCGTCACGGTGGAGCACGCTATCGTCTCCCCGTCCCGCGATCGCCCCGAGACCCCCCGAAGGTGTGCAGTGACCGACGTGCCGAGCGCCTCCGTCCACCCGACAGCCGAGGTGGAGGCCGGGGCGGAGATCGGAGCCGGGACTCGGATCTGGCATCTGACCCATGTCCGGTCGACCGCCCGCATCGGCGCCGACTGCACGATCGGGCGCAACGTGTTCGTCGATGCCGGGGTCACCATCGGCGACCGCGTCAAGGTGCAGAACAACGTCTCCGTCTACCACGGCGTCACGCTCGAGGACGAGGTGTTCGTCGGCCCGAGCGCTGTCTTCACCAACGACCTGAACCCGCGCGCGCAGAACCCGGACTGGAAGGTCACCCCGACCCTGGTCCGCACCGGGGCCTCCATCGGCGCCAACGCCACAATCGTCTGCGGCAACGAGATCGGGGAGTTCGCCCTCGTGGCCGCCGGTGCCGTCGTCACCCGGGATGTGCAGCCGTACCAACTCGTGGCCGGCAACCCGGCCCGGCATCTCGGCTGGGTCAACCGCAACGGCGAGGTGGTCGCCCGCGGCGACGAGCAGTTGCCCGCCGGCGTACTCGAAGAGCGCTGAACCTCACAGGAGACCCCTCATGTCTATCCCCATCACTTCGGTGGTCATTGGCCCCGAGGAAGAGGCCGCGGTCCTGTCGGTTCTGCGCTCCGGCAGGCTGGCTCAGGGGCCGATGGTCGCCGAACTGGAGCGGTCCTTCGCTGAGCTCTGCGGCGTCCCCCACGCCGTCGCCGTCAGCAACGGCACCGTTGCCCTGGTGGCCGCTCTCGAAGCGCTCGGCCTGCAGCCCGGCGACGAGGTGATCACCACTCCCTTCAGCTTCGCGGCCACCCTGAACGCGATCCTCGAGTCGGGGGCGACGGTCCGCTTCGCCGACATCCGTGACGACTTCACCATCGACCCGGACTCGGTCAAGGCGCTGGTCAACGGACGGACCAAGGCCATCCTGCCGGTGCACCTCTACGGCCTGCCCGCCGACATGACGGCCCTCACCGCGATCGCCGACGCCGCCGGGCTGGCGATCATCGAGGACGCCGCGCAGGCGCACGGGGCCCGCGTCGGTGACCGGGCGGTCGGCTCGTTCGGCGTCGGTTGCTTCTCCATGTACGCCACCAAGAACCTGCAGTGCGGCGAAGGCGGCCTGATCACCACCTCCGACGACGCCATCGCCGACCGGCTCCGGCTGCTGCGCAACCAGGGCATGCGGGTGCGGTACCAGTACGAGGCGCCGGGCCACAACTGGCGACTGACCGACCTGCAGGCGGCCATCGCCGTGCCACAGGTCGGCAGGCTGGCCGAGACCACGGCCCGCCGGGCCGCCAACGCCGCGAGGTTGACCGACGGCCTCGCCGACCTGCCCGGACTGACCACCCCGTCGGTGCCGGGCGGGCGCAGCCACGTCTGGCACCAGTACACGGTGCGGATCGGCGCCGACGCGCCACTGAGCCGCGACGACCTCGGCAAGCGGCTTGACGAGCGGCAGATCGGCTACGGTCTGTACTACCCCCGCCTCATGCACCACTACGACTGCTACACGGGTCACCCGCAGATCGGCACGGACGAGACCCCACGTGCCCTGCGCGCCGCCGAGGAGGCGCTCTCCCTTCCTGTTCACCAGCACCTGGCCGACGACGACGTCGACCAGGTGATCGAGGCCGTACGAGGTGCGTTCAATGCCTAATTTGGCGATCATCGGCGCGGGCATCATGGGCGCGAACCACGGTCGGGTGGCCCTTTCCACGCCGGACGTCACCGTCACCTCCGTCTGCGACCCCGACCCCCAGCGGGCCGCCACCCTGGCCAAGGCCATCGGCGCGCAGTACACGACCGACCTCGACGAGGCGCTGGCCGGCGTGGACGCGGTCGTCCTGGCGACCCCGAGCGAGACGCACGGCGAGTTGGGCGCACGCATCCTGCGCAGCGGCCGGGACCTGCTCGTCGAGAAGCCGATCGCGACGTCCGTCGCCGACGCGCGCAGCCTCATCGACCTCGCCGAGAAGCACGACCGCGTGTTGATGGTCGGCCACGTCGAGCGCTTCAACCCGGCGGTGACGGAGCTGCTCCAACTGGTGGACGACCCGCTGTCGTTGGAGATCACCCGGGTCGGCCCGTTCTCCAACCGCGCCCTCGCCGACGTCCTGCTGGACCTGATGATCCACGACGTCGACCTGGCCCGGACGGTCGCCGGCTCGGAGATCGTCGCGCACCGCGCGGCGACCCGGATCGTCCGCTCGGCGGAGCAGGACCTGGCGTTCGCGCTGCTCATGTTCGAAAACGGCATGATCGCCAACATCACCGCGAGCCGGGTCAGCCAGAACAAGATCCGCCGCGTCACCCTCACCCAGCGCAACGACTGCGTCATCGCCGACCTGCTGCGCCAGCAGGTCGAGGTGCACCGCATCGAGCACTCCGAGTTCCTCTCCGAGGGCGGTGTGCGCTACCGGCAGAGCGGCCGGGTCGAGATTCCCTTCCTCTCGCAGCACGGCGAACCGCTGATGCACGAGTTGCGCCACTTCGCCGACTGCGTCGTCAACCGTCGCCGGCCGATGGTCAGCGGCGAAGACGGTCTGGCCGCGCTCGAAGTGTGCCTGCAGATCCGCGACACCGCCCTGGTCGGCTGAGCATGTACAAGGGTCAGAAGGTTGCCGCCGTCGTCCCGGCCTACAACGAGAGCCGGCTGATCGGCAAGACGATCACCACGATGCCCGACTTCGTGGACTTCATCGTGGTCATCAACGACTGCTCCACCGACGACACCTCCGCGCGCGCCCGCGCGGTGGGCGACCCACGGGTCGTCGTCATCGACCACGAGAAGAACACCGGCGTCGGTGGTTCGATCATGGACGGGCACGAGCGGGCCCTCCTCCTGGGCGCCGACATCAACGTCGTGATGGCCGGTGACGCCCAGATGGACCCGGCCTACCTGCCGGCACTGCTCGACCCGATCTGCGACGACGGCTACGAGTTCACCAAGGCCAACCGCTTCTTCTCCCGCACGTCGTTCGCCGACATGCCGGCCGTACGGATGCTGGGGAGCGTCGCCCTGTCGTTCGCGACCAAGGTCGCCAGCGGCTACTGGAACCTCTTCGACCCCCAGAACGGCTACACCGCGGTGTCCCGGTCGGCCCTGCTGCGGCTCAACGTCGCCGCCGTGGCCCGCGGCTACGAATTCGAGAACGACCTCCTGATCTGGCTCAACATCGCCAACGCCCGGGCCAAGGACGTACCGATCCCCGCCAGCTACGGCGAGGAGGTGTCGACGATGCGCATCCACAAGGTGGCCCCCCGCATCGCCAGCCTCCTGTTCCGCGGCTTCTGGCGGCGGATGCTGCTCAAGCACGTGCTCGCCTCGTTCTCCGCCGTCGCGCTGCTCTTCTTCACCGGCCTGTTCCTCATCCTGTTCGGCGCCGGCTGGGGGATCTGGGTGCTGGCCGAGACGCTCGGCCCACCGGTCGCCACCACCGGCAGCGTCCTGCTCTGCGTCGGGCCGCTGCTGACCGGCATCCACATGCTGATCTCCGCGCTCACCCTGGACATCCAGTCGACGCCGGACTGACCGGTACCGGGCCCTGATCCGTCCCACGCCCCCTGAAAGGCAGCGCAGAGAACCGCGATGACCGAACAACCTGCGGCCGGCGACGGCGCCGTCGCCGGCGCCCGCCGGGTCTGGATCCTGGCCTTCGTCGGCTTCCTGCTGACAATCGGGGCCTGGTCGGTCGCCGCCCCCTACGACGGCACGCCGGACGAGCGGGAACACATGATCCGCGCCGCCGGTGTGGCGGCGGGAGAGATCGCACCGCCGCCGGCCGACGCCAAGAAGGGCTCGGGAGCCTTCCAGGACGTCCCCGCCGGCCTGGTCAGAGAGCAGTGCTGGCAGTTCAAGCCGGCCGTCTCCGCCGCCTGCGCGGTCCCACCGGGCAGCGACGACACCCCCGTACGCGCCGGCACCGGCGCCGGTCGCTACCACCCCGTCTACTACGCCCTGGTGGGCTGGCCGCTCGACCTCTGGCCGGGCTGGTCCGGGGTGCTGCTCGCCCGGTTCATCAGCGCCGGCATCGCCGCGGCGCTGCTGGCCAGCGCGTTCGTCGTGGCGGTGACCTGGTCCCGACGGCGTCTGATGATCGCCGGGCTGCTGGTCGCTGTCACCCCGATGGCCGCCCAGATGGCCAGCGCCGTCAACCCCAACGGCGTGGAGATCGCCGCCGGCGTGGCGTTCTTCGCGGCGACCATTCCCCTGTTCCTGGACCGCCGACCGAAGCCGCACCACGGGCTGCTCATCCTGGCCGGCATCAGCGGCCTGCTGCTGGCGATGCTGCGGCAGACCGGGCCGCTCTGGCTGGCCGCGGCGTTCGTCGCCTTCGCCTTCCCGTGGCGGCAGAGCAACGTCGGGCGGCTGGTGCGCGAGAAGGCCGTGTGGTGGTGGGTGGGCGGCATCGCCGTGGCAGCCGTCACCGCGGTCGGCTGGGGCGTCGTGATGAAATCCTCCGACCTCGGCAAGTACGGCGGCCACGTCTACACCTACGGTCAGGCGGCCCTCGCCGAGACCGACCGGTGGCGCGGCTACCTCGACCAGATGGTCGGAGTGACGTCGTGGCTGGACACCCGAATGCCCGCGCCGATCTACCTGACCTGGCAGTTCGTCGCCGCGACACTACTGATCGGGGCGTTCGTCTTCGGCCGGTTGGTCGACCGTTGGCGGCTGCTCGTCCTGATCGTCGCCGGCACCGTGGTGCCGTCCGTGATGCAGGTGGCCCTGATCAAGCAGACCGGGTTCGTCACCCAGGGCCGCTACATGCTGCCGATGCTCGCCGGGGTGATGCTGTTCGCCGCGTACGTCTGGGAGGAGCGCGGACTCGACGCGACCCGCAGCCGCACCCTGGTCCGCCTCAGCGTCGTCCTGCTCCTGCCGATCCACCTCTTCGTTCTGATCCTGACGATGGTGCGCTGGCAGGACGGGCTGCCCAAATACCTGACCTTCCGCACCTTCAACCCCTTCGCCGGCGACTGGCACCCCCCACTCGGCTCCATCACGCCCCTGCTGGCGAGCGTGCTCGGGCTGACCCTGCTCGGCGTCCTCGCCTGGCGGGTCTCGATGCGCCCACTGAACGAGCCCGACGAGGCGGCGTCCGCGATCTCCGAGCAGACGCCGGCGACTGAACTTCGCTGATCGACCGAACGACCGGCCGACCGCGCCCGGTGCGGGCGTTGCTGTCGGAATCGGACTAGTCTGGAGCGCAGGGCCGATCGAGCGGTAACGCGCCGGCCGGCGCGGGCGTGGACCGGTCGTCAGCGAGCTGAAGCGGGGCGCGGCATGAGCGTACGGCGAATCATGGGCACCGAGGTCGAGTACGGCATCTCCGTGCCCGGACAGGCCGGAGCCAACCCGATGGTCACCTCGTCGCAGGTGGTCAACGCCTACGGGGCACGTCCGGAACTCAACCGGGGCGGCCGGGCCCGGTGGGACTACGAGGAAGAGTCGCCGCTGCGCGACGCCCGCGGCTTCACCTACTCCGGCGCCGCGTACGACCCCGCCGAAGCCCTCGCGGACGAAGACCTCGGCCTGGCCAACGTGATACTCACCAACGGCGCCCGGCTCTACGTGGACCACGCCCACCCCGAATACTCCACCCCGGAGGTCACCACCCCCCGGGACATCGTGCGCTGGGACAAGGCCGGCGAGCGGGTGATGGCCGAGGCGTCCCGCCGGGCCGCCACCATCCCGGGCACCCAGCCGATCCACCTCTACAAGAACAACACCGACAACAAGGGCGCCAGCTACGGCGCCCACGAGAACTACCTGATGCGCCGGCAGACACCGTTCGCCGACATCGTGGCGTACCTGACGCCGTTCTTCGTCACCCGGCAGATCGTCTGCGGCGCCGGCCGGGTCGGCATCGGCCAGGACGGCGGCCAGAGCGGTTTTCAGATCTCCCAACGCGCCGACTTCTTCGAGGTCGAGGTCGGCCTGGAGACCACCCTCAAGCGGCCGATCATCAACACCCGAGACGAGCCGCACGCCGACGCCGACAAGTACCGTCGGCTGCACGTCATCATCGGCGACGCCAACCTCTCCGAGATCTCCACCTACCTCAAGGTCGGCACCACCGCGCTGATCCTCACCATGATCGAGGAAAAGGCGCTCGGGGCCGACCTCGGCATCGCCGACCCGGTCAGCGAGCTGCGCGCCGTCAGCCACGACCCCTCCCTGACGCACCGCATGCGACTGCGCGACGGCCGCCGGCTCACCGCACTGGACCTGCAGTGGGCTTACCTGGAGCGGGTCCGGTCCTTTGTCGACGACCGGTACGGCACCGACGCCGACGAGCAGACCATCGACGTGCTCGACCGCTGGGAGAGCGTCCTGGACCGGCTGGGCCGGGATCCGATGCTCTGCGTCGACGAGTTGGACTGGGTGGCCAAGCTGCGGCTGCTGGAGGGATACCGGGAGCGGGAGAAGCTCGGCTGGGGCTCGCACAAGCTCCAGCTCGTCGACCTTCAGTACTCCGACGTCCGGCCGGAGAAGGGCCTCTACCACCGCCTGGTCAGCCGGGGGGCGATGAAGACGCTGCTGACCGACGACGAGACCCGTACCGCGATGACCGAGCCCCCGGAGGACACCCGGGCCTACTTCCGTGGTCGCTGTCTGGCCCAGTACGCCTCCGAGGTGGTCGCCGCGAGTTGGGACTCGGTGATCTTCGACGTGGGCCGGGAGTCGCTGGTCCGGGTGCCGATGATGGAGCCGGAGCGGGGCACCCGCGCACACGTCGGTGCGCTGTTCGACCGCTGCGCCAGCGCCAAGGACCTGCTGGAGACGTTGACCGGGGGCTGATTCCGGATTCGTCGCCCGTCGTGTGCCGCAAGCCGGCGCGCGGCGGGCTTTTCGTCGCCCGCGCGAGGTAAGTTCATCGCAGACGATCGTGGAGGAGGCAGCAGTGGCCACTCATGACAGCGGCGGCCAGTCGCAGTCCGGCAAGTCCCGTCAGGGCGAGGAAATCGAGGACGTCACCACCGAGGCCAACCCCGAGGTGGCCGAGCGGCACGCCGAGATCACCGAGGACGTCGACGACCTTCTCGACGAGATCGACTCCGTCCTCGAAGAAAATGCAGAAGAATTCGTGAGGGGGTACGTTCAGAAAGGGGGTGAATAGAGTCATATGTCCGATTTGCTCGATCCTCCGGACAGGGCGTGCCCGCAGTGCAAGCGAGTGCTGGCCCGCACGGAGTTCCACCGTGACCGGCGGCGGGTGGACGGCCTCGCCTTCTACTGCAAAGAGTGCGCCAACGAGCGGTCGGCGGCGAGCCGGCGCAAGCGGGGCGTCGCTGTGCAGAAGAAGTCGCCGACGTCCATCGATGCGGGTCTCAAGTGGTGTCCGGACTGCGAGCAGGTCAAGCCGCTCCACGACTTTCCCACCTCCAGGACCAAGGCCAGTGGGCGGCACAGCTACTGCAAGCCTTGCCACAATGCCCGCGGCAAGGAGACGGCGCAGCGGCTCTACGGGGGTAACCGCGAGTACCACCTGCGGCGGCGGTACGGCGTGGGCGAGAAAGAGTTTCAGGAGCTCCTGGCCGAGCAGGGCGGGGTCTGCGCGATCTGTGGCGGTGTCGACCCGCAACATCTGGACCACGATCATCGCACCGGATGGGTGCGCGGGATACTCTGCTTCAACTGCAACGGTGGTCTTGGCCAGTTCCGTGACAGTCCCATGAGGCTGGCCAGGGCGATCACGTACCTGAGAGGAACCACGTGGCAGCGGGCTTTGATCCATCCGGGCGTCTACCAGATGTGTTCACCAACGCGGGGACGTCCTCCTTCACGACGTTTCTGAGTCGGGTGGCCCCCGAGATGCTGCCCGGTCGGCGACCGCTGCCGCCGGGCATGGCCGCCGACCTGGCGCCGCACGCGACCACCATCGTGGCCATCGCGGCCGCCGACGGTGTGGTGATGGCGGGCGACCGACGGGCCACCATGGGCAACCTGATCGCCCAGCGCGACATCGAGAAGGTGCACCCCGCCGACGCGTACTCGTTGGTCGGCATCGCGGGCACCGCCGGTATCGGCATCGAGTTGATGCGACTGTTCCAGGTGGAGTTGGAGCACTACGAGAAGATCGAGGGCGCGATGCTCTCGTTGGACGGTAAGGCCAACCGGTTGGCCTCGATGATCCGGGGCAATCTGGGTGCGGCCATGCAGGGGTTGGCCGTGGTGCCGCTCTTCGCCGGGTTCGACCTGGCCGCCGCCGACCCGGCGCGGGCCGGTCGGATCTTCAGCTTCGACGTGACCGGTGGCCCGTACGAGGAGACCGGCTACGACGCGATCGGGTCCGGGTCGTTGTTCGCCAAGTCCGCGTTGAAGAAGCGGTTCCGGGTCGGGTTGTCCGTCGAGGACGCGACGCGGCTGGCGGTCGAGGCGCTCTACGACGCGGCCGACGACGACACCGCGACCGGCGGGCCCGACCTGACCCGGCGGATCTACCCCGTGGTGATGACCGCGACTGCCGAGGGCACCTACCGGCTCACCGACGCCGAGACGGCGACGATCGCCGAGGGCGTGGTCGCCGGCCGGATGGAAAACCCGGGCGGTTAGGTCCGCCCGCCCACCCCCACCAGCCAGCAGTCGTCAGCACAGCGCCGTTAGGAGAACCGCCGCCGTGGCCATGCAGTTCTACGCCTCGCCCGAACAGATCATGCGCGACCGCTCCGAGTTGGCCCGTAAGGGCATTGCTCGCGGGCGCAGCGCCGTGGTCCTGAGCTACTCCGGCGGGGTGCTCTTCGTCGCGGAGAACCTCTCCAGCGCCCTGCACAAGGTCAGTGAGATCTACGACCGGATCGGCTTCGCCGCGGTCGGCCGTTACAACGAGTTCGAGAACCTCCGGCGGGCCGGTGTGCGGATGGCCGACCTGAACGGCCTCAGCTATGACCGCCGCGACGTCACCGGTCGGGCTCTGGCCAACGCGTTCGCGCAGACCCTTGGCGCGATCTTCACCGAGCAGTCGAAGCCGTTCGAGGTGGAGATCTGTGTGGCGGAGGTTGGGGCCACGGCGGCTGAGGACGAGTTGTACCGGCTCACCTACGACGGTTCGGTCAACGACGAGCCGGGGCGGATGGCGATGGGTGGTCAGGCTGAGGCCATCACCGGCGTGCTGAAGTCCAACCACCGCCCGGACATGTCGCTCGGGGAAGCGGTGAAGGTCGCCGTGCAGGCGTTGAGCAGTGTCGGCGGGGAGGGCGGCGCGGCTCGGACGATCGCCGCGAACCAACTCGAGGTGGCGGTGCTGGACCGTCAGCGGGTCGGCCGGACGTTCCGGCGGATCACCGGGGCCGCGCTGACCGCGTTGCTGGACGGCAAGGCGGCGCCGCCGGCGAGCGACCTGCCGGACACGCCGAGCGTGCCGACCGGGGAAGCGGGCAAGCCGACCAGTTCGGCGGGCTCCGCCGACCTGGAGGATCGGCCGGGGCAGGCCGACAGCTGATCGTGAGGCGAAAAAGCGCCGGGGCCCGCGTGAGCGGGCCCCGGCGCTTTCGCGTGGTGGGTCAGCGGCGCTGCAGCAGCGGTCGGGCGAGGGCCCAGTAGCCGGCGGCGACCGCGTTGAAGACGCCCATGCCGGGGGGCGAGTCGACGTTCGAGGGGGCGACCCGGGCGGTCATCAGCTCGGCGATCACGCCGTCGGGCACGGTACGTTCGGCCTGGAGTTGACGGCGGCGGGCACCCACCCAGGACCGGTTGCGCCACAGCCAGCCCCAGCCGCGGGTCTTCTGCCGGGTCCACCCGCCGGCGAGCGCGGCGGCGAGCATGGCGGCTTCGGTGAGCAGCAGCATCGGGGCGAGCAGCACCAGCGTCCGCGTCTGGTAGGCGGTGAGCAGGGTGACCAGCCGGTTGCGTTCCACCAGGTAGAGCTTCAGGTCGTTGCGGGAGAACTCGTAGTGGTGGCGTACGACGGCGTCGGGAACGTACTCCAGGCGCAGGCCGCGTTGCCAGAGCCGCAGGCTCAGCTCGGTGTCCTCGTGGTAGGCGAAGTACTCGGCGGCGAAGCCGTCGAGCTCCTGCCAACGTTGCCGGCTGATCACGAAGCAGCAGCCGCTGAGCGACGGCACTCTGGTGCGTACGGCGTGGGCGGTGGCAGGTTCGCCGTTGCCGCCGGCCCAGGAGAGCCCGGTGAAGTGCAGCGGGTTGCCGGAGGTGTTGATCAGTTCGGGTGTGTCGGCGAGCCGGATGGAGGCCATGGCGGCGCCGACGCCCGGTTCGGCGGCGACCGCGACCGTTCTGGCGAGGGCGTCGGGGGCGACGATGGCGTCGGAGTTGACGAAGGCGAGCCAGTCTCCGGTGGCCTCGGCGGCACCGATCCGGCAGCCGCCGGAGTAGCCGGTGTTCTGCTCGGGGCGGACCACCCGCACCTGGGGGAAGCCCTTGACGATGTCGATGCCGTCGCCGGTGCAACCGTTGTCGACGACGACCAGCTCGATGTCGACGTCGGTGCTGGCCAGGACGGCTTTTGCGGCGTTGACCAGGTACGGCTCGGCACCGTAGGCGAGCATCACCGCGGTCACCTGTGGGCGGGTCATCGGATGCCTCCGGTTGCGGCAGGGGTGACGGCCTCGGCGAGCGGCCGGGTGGGGGTGGTGGGTCGGCGGACGCCGCCGCGCAGCAGCAGCATCGCCATGGTGGCGGCCACGATGACGGAGCCGATGGTGTACGCCAGTTCGACTCGCAGGGTGACCGGAGCCGGGATCAGCGTCACGGCGATCAGTGCGGCGACGCCGGCGGTCCAGGCGAGGGCCTGGGCGCGGTGCCGGTCGAGGGCGAGCAGGGCCTGGCCGAGCACCATGGCCCACAGGTAGGCGAGTGTGGCGGCAGCCAACCAGGCGAAGTCGCTGTGGCCGAGGACGCCGGGTGCGTCGAAGAGCGCGCCGACCAGCCACGGGCCGAGCAGCACCGCGCCGAGGGCGCCGGTGAGGCCGAGCGCGGTGACGATACCGAGCGCGCGGCGCAGCAGGTTGTGGAAGCCGGCCTGGTCGCCGGTGGTGGCGGTGGTGGCCAGGCCGGGCAGCAGTGACGCCTGTAGGGAGCCGAAGACGAACAGGGGGATGCGGACCAGCACGAGGGCGCTGAGTAGCGCGCCGGCGGCTGCCGCGTCGGAGGGGGCGAGCAGTTGCACGTTGATCACGCCGATGTTCACCACGACCTGGGAGAGCAGGCTGGAGGCGGTGAGCAGGCCGAGGCCGCGCAGCAGGGTGGCCCAGGCGACCGGCGGGCCTGCGCCGATGGCGCGCAGCACCGGCGGCAAGGTGAGCAGGACGCTGATCAGCGGGGCGGCGACGAGCACGAGCCCGTACCAGACGGGGGAGGTCACCCCGGCCAGCCCGAGCAGGGCGACCATGATGATGCGCAGGCCGCCGTCGATTCCGAGTTGAGTGCCGTACCAGGGGAAGAGTTGCAGGCCGGAGAGGACGCCGCGGGTGGCGTAGGCGACGGCCATCGCGGCGAGTGCGCCGATCAGCACGGTGACCAGGTTGCCGTCACCGGCGAAGAGCTTGTCGGCGAGCGGCTGACGGCCGACGGTGACGGCGGAGACCAGCACGGCGAGCAGGACGGCGGCGACGGTGGCACCGCGGGCCAGCACCGGCCCTGGGGGCAGCCCTTGACTGTGCCGGGCGGCCACCACCCGGGCGACCTCCTGCTCGATCGGCATGAACACGCCGATGCCGAGGGTGAACACGATCGACCAGAGCACCGACAGGGCGGAGTAGTCGGCCTTGCTGAGGCTGTGGCCGGCGACCGCGAGGTGCACGTACGAGGCGAGGCCAAGAAGGCCCAGCCCGGCACCGACTGCGATGGTGCCGGGCGGGATCAGGCGGAGCAGGCGTTGGATCACCGGCGAATGAGCGCCAGTGTGAGGACGGCGAACGCGCGGCCGAGGTAGATCATCGCCCGCGCGGGGGAGTGGCTGGGCGTGCCGGCCATCCGCTTGCGCATGGCGACCGGCACCTGCCGGATGCGGTATCCGCGGCGGGCGGTGTGTACCAGGGTCTCCACCGTGTCGCCGAGGTACTCGGCCGGGTACCAGGTGGCGAACATGTCGATGACTCGCCGGTTGGCGGCGCGGAAGCCGGACGTGGTGTCGGTGAGTTTGGTGTGGGCGACTCGGGACAGCACGGCGGAGAGCATCATCATCGCCCAGCGGCGGGGGCCGCGGACGGTGTAGTCGCCCTCACCGGCGAAGCGGGCGCCGATGACGAGGTCGTTGTCGTCGAGCAGGTCGACGAGCTTCGGCACGTACCGGGGGTCGTGCTGGCCGTCGGCGTCGATCTGAATGGCGACGTCGTAGTTGTGGTCGCGGGCGTAGCGGTAGCCGAGGCGCATGGCCCCACCGACACCGAGGTTGTACGGCAGTTTGGCGACCTGGGCGCCGGCGGCGGCGGCGACGGCGGCGGTGCGATCGGTGGAGCCGTCGTCGACGACGAGCACGTCGACGCCGGGCAGCTCGCCGCGGACCTCGCCGACCACGTCGGCGATCGAGCCCGACTCGTTGAGAGCCGGGATGATGATCAGTGTGCGTTTGCCGTTAATCATCGGTCGACACCAACTCGTCACGGGCCGCCCGGTCCGCGTCGATCTCTGCGCGGAGCAGGGCGAAGTCTTCGGCCAGGGTGCGGGTCTCTTCTTCGAGTGCGCTGACCTCCCAGCTGAGGTGTACGCACACCAGCAGCAGGAAGACGATGCCGAGGAAGAGCACCAGGCTGACACCGGAGGCGACGCCGAGGAGTTCGGCGACGTTGTCGAGCAGCCGGGGGAACAGGGACAGCGGGATCACGACGACCAGTACGGCGAGCCAGAGCATGCCGTACTTCTCGCGCAGCTGACGACGGCGCAGCAGCTCGACGATGGTGCCGAGGAGCAGCAGACCGGTCAGGCCGGTGACGAGGGTGAGCTTCATGCGACCTTCCACGGGGCGGGTGGAGCGGGGGAGTGGAACGCGTCGACCAGGGCGCTGTGCCAGTCCGGAAGCGGGGGCAGACCTACGGCTGCCCAGCGGCTGTGCCCTAGCACACTGTACGCAGGCCTGGGGGCGGGACGTGGATACCGGTCGCTGGTGGTGGGCCGAATGCGGTCCGGGTCCAGCCCGGCCAGCGTGAACGCGGCGCGAGCCAGCCCGTACCAGGTTGTCTGCCCGGCGCAGGTGCCGTGGTAGACGCCGGGCGCGGCGTGACCGGCCAGTGCCGCGTCGGCGAGCGCGACGAGCCGTTCGGCGAGCGCGTAGGACCAGGTGGGTTGGCCGTGTTGGTCGTCGACCACGTCGAGGTGTTCGCGTTGGGTGGCGAGTCGGAGCATGGTGGCCACGAAGTTCGGGCCGTGGGCGCCGTACAGCCAGGCGGTGCGCACGACGTAGCCGGTGTCGGGCAGTAGCCGCGCCACGGCCTGTTCGCCGACCAGCTTGCCGCGGCCGTAGGCGTTGACCGGCGCGGTGGGCGCGTCCTCCGGGTACGGGGTGTGCGCGTCGCCGGCGAGGACGTAGTCGGTGGAGACCTGGATCAGTCGGGTTCCGTCGGTGGCGCACTCCGCGGCCAGGTTGGCCACGGCCGTGCCGTTGACGGCGGTCGCGGCGGCCTCGTCCGCCTCGGCGGCGTCGACGTTGGTCCACGCGGCCGCGTTGATCACCAGGTCGTGCCCGGCGACGGCCGCGTTCACCGCGGCGGGGTCGGTGACGTCCAGGTCGGCGCGGGTGGCGGCGGTCACCTTGAGGTCGGGCCGTGTCTCCAGCACGGCGACCAGGTCCCGGCCGAGCATTCCGCCCGCGCCGGTGACGAGGAGTCGGGTCATGCGGCCGGCGTCGACTTGAGGGGTTCCCACCAGGTGCGGTTGTCCCGGTACCAGCGGACGGTGTCGGTGAGGCCCTGGTCCAGGGTGATGCTGGGGTGGTAGCCGAGCTCCTCGCTGATCTTGGTGATGTCCAGCGAGTACCGGCGGTCGTGGCCCTTGCGGTCGGTGACCGGGACGACCCGGTCCCACCCGGCGCCGCAGGCGTCCAGGAGCAGGCCGGTGAGTTCCTTGTTGGTCAGTTCGGTGCCGCCGCCGATGTTGTAGACCTCGCCGGCGCGGCCCTTCTGCTGCACCAGGGCGATGCCGCGGCAGTGGTCGTGCACGTGCAGCCAGTCACGGATGTTGCCACCGTCGCCGTAGAGGGGGACGGTGCCGCCATCGAGCAGGTTGGTGACGAACAGCGGGATGACCTTTTCGGGGAACTGGTACGGGCCGTAGTTGTTGGAGCAGCGGGTGACGACCACGTCCATGCCGTGGGTGCGGTGGTACGACAGCGCGAGCAGGTCGGAGCCGGCCTTGGACGCCGAGTACGGCGAGTTGGGGGCGAGGGGCCAGGTCTCGGTCCAGGAGCCCTCGTCGATCGAGCCGTAGACCTCGTCGGTGGAGACGTGCACGAACCGTCCGGTGCCGTGGCGCAGCGCCGCGTCGAGCAGCGTCTGGGTGCCCAGCACGTTGGTGGTCACGAACGGCGCGGCTCCGGCGATCGAGCGGTCGACGTGTGACTCGGCGGCGAAGTGCACGATCACGTCGTGTTCGGCCACGACCTCGTCGACCACGACCGGGTCGCAGATGTCGCCCTGCACGAACCGCAGTCGCGGGTCGTCGCGGACGGGTTCGAGGTTGGCGAGGTTGCCCGAGTAGGTCAGCTTGTCCAGTACGGTCACGACGGCCGGCTCGAGCGGCGGCACGCCGTCGGCGCTGCCGAGGGGCTTGCCCAGCAGCAGGCGGACGTACTCCGACCCGATGAATCCGGCTCCGCCGGTGACGAGGATCCTCACGGGTCCGGAAGTATACGCGACGGGCGGCGCTGCGCCTGGTATGCGACCCCGGCGCAACCCGTCCGGGTGCGGCTAGGCTTCCCCGGTGCGCGGAATCCTACTTGCCGGCGGCACCGGGTCCCGGCTCTGGCCGATCACCCGGGCGGTCTCGAAGCAGCTGATGCCGGTCTTCGACAAGCCGATGATCTACTACCCGCTCTCCACCCTGGTGATGTCCGGGGTTCGGGAGATCCTGGTGATCACGACGCCGGACGACCAGGACCAGTTCCGTCGGCTGCTCGGCGACGGCAGCCAGTTCGGGCTGCGGCTGGAGTACGTCAGCCAGGCGCGCCCGGAGGGCATCGCGCAGGCGTTCATCCTCGGGGCGGACTTCATCGGCGCCGAGTCGGTGGCGCTGGTCCTCGGCGACAACATCTTCCACGGTGTGGGTCTGGGTCGGCAGCTCGCCGACCACGGTGACCCGGTCGGCGGGCGGGTCTTCGCCTATCAGGTGGCCAACCCACAGGAGTACGGCGTCGTCGACTTCGACGCCGATGGTCGGGTGCTCTCCATCGAGGAGAAGCCGGCGCGGCCGAAGTCCCGCTACGCGGTGCCCGGCCTCTACTTCTATGACAACCGGGTGGTGGACATCGCCCGCAAGCTCACCCCGAGCGCCCGCGGCGAGCTGGAGATCACGGCGGTCAACGAGGCGTACCGGGAGACCGGGGAGCTGTCGGTGACGGTGTTGGATCGGGGCACCGCCTGGCTGGACACCGGCACGTTCACCTCGATGATGCAGGCCGCGGAGTTCGTCCGGGTGGTCGAGGAACGCCAGGGTCTCAAGATCGGTTGCATCGAGGAGGTCGCCTGGCGGGCCGGCCTGATCGACGACGCGCAACTGCGCGCGCTGGCCGAGCCGCTGACCAAGAGCGGTTACGGCGACTACCTGCTCGGTCTGCTGAGTGAGCGGGCCGACGGCGACGGGGGTTCCTGGTGAAGATTCGGGAGCTGAGCATCGAGGGCGCCTGGGAGATCAGCCCCCAGCAGCACGGTGACCCGCGTGGCATGTTCATGGAGTGGTACCGCTTCGACAAGCTCGCCGAGGCGGTGGGGCATCCGCTGCGGCTGGCCCAGGCCAACCTGTCGGTCTCCGCGCGTGGAGTGGTGCGCGGCGTCCACTTCGCCGATGTCCCGCCCGGGCAGGCCAAGTACGTGACCTGTGTGCGGGGCGCGGTCCTCGACGTGATCGTGGACCTGCGGGTGGGTTCGCCGACCTTCGGCCGTTGGGAGGGCGTCCGGCTGGACGACACCGACCGTCGGGCGGTCTACCTCAGCGAGGGGTTGGGGCACGGGTTCTGCGCGTTGACCGACGACGCGACGTTGAGCTATCTCTGCTCGGCCACCTACAACCCGACCGGCGAGCACGCGGTGCACCCGCTGGACGAGGAGTTGGGCATCGAGTGGCCCGTCGAGGTGCCGCTGCTGTCCGCGCGCGACGACGCCGCGCCGACTCTGGCGCAGGCCCGCGAGCGGGGCCTGCTCCCGGAGTACGACAGCTGTCGGCGGTTCGTGGCGAGCCTCGGCCCGGACGGAATGTCGCACTCAACCGGTATGTGACCGCGCTCGGGGCACGACCTGTGGTCTGACAGTGACGAACCGGGCCTCCGGGCGGCTAATGTCTCATCATGGAGCGGCGAATCTTCGGCCTCGAGACCGAGTACGGCGTCACCTGCACCTATCGCGGGCAGCGGCGGCTGTCCCCGGACGAGGTCGCGCGGTATCTGTTCCGTCGCGTGGTGTCCTGGGGCCGGTCGAGCAACGTCTTCCTGCGCAATGGAGCCCGGCTCTACCTGGACGTCGGGTCGCATCCGGAGTACGCGACACCGGAGTGCGACTCGGTGACCGATCTCGTCGCCCACGACCGGGCCGGCGAGCGGATCCTGGAGGGCCTGCTCGTCGACGCGGAGAAGCGGCTGCACGACGAGGGCATCGCGGGTGAGATCTACCTGTTCAAGAACAACACCGACTCGGCCGGCAACTCGTACGGGTGCCACGAGAACTACCTGGTCTCGCGGCACGGCGAGTTCGGCCGGCTCGCCGACGTGCTCATCCCGTTCCTGGTCACCCGGCAGTTGATCTGCGGGGCCGGCAAGGTCCTGCAAACCCCACGCGGAGCGGTCTACTGCCTCTCGCAGCGGGCCGAGCACATCTGGGAGGGCGTCTCCTCGGCGACCACCCGCAGCCGCCCGATCATCAACACCCGCGACGAGCCGCACGCCGACGCCGAGCGCTACCGGCGGCTGCACGTGATCGTCGGTGACTCCAACATGAACGAGGTCACCACGCTGCTCAAGGTCGGCACCGCCGACATCGTGCTGCGGATGATCGAGGCCGGGGTGGTGATGCGCGACCTGTCCCTGGAGAACCCGATCCGGGCCATCCGGGAGGTGTCGCACGACATCACCGGTCGGCGCAAGGTGCGGCTGGCCAACGGTAAGGAGGTCAGCGCCCTGGACATCCAGCAGGAATACCTTGCCAAGGCCACCGAGTTCGTCGAGCGACGCGGCGGCGACCAGGCCGCCAAGCGGGTCGTCGAGCTGTGGGGCCGGGTGCTCAACGCGGTGGAGAGCGGTGACCTGGAGCCGGTCTCCCGCGAGATCGACTGGGTCAGCAAGCTGCGGTTGATCGAGCGGTACCAGCGCAAGCACGACCTGCCGCTGTCGCACCCCCGGGTGGCGCAGATGGATCTGGCCTACCACGACGTGCGCCGTGGCCGGGGTCTCTACGGGCTCCTGGAGCGCCGCGGTGACGTCGACCGGGTGACCACCGACCCGGAGATCTTCGAGGCCAAGGAGACCCCGCCGCAGACCACCCGGGCCCGGCTGCGGGGCGAGTTCATCCGGCACGCCCAGGAGAAGCGCCGGGACTTCACCGTCGACTGGGTGCACCTGAAGCTCAACGACCAGGCGCAGCGGACCGTGCTGTGCAAGGACCCGTTCCGGGCGTACGACGAGCGGGTGGAGCGGCTGATCGCCAGCATGTGACGGGTTGCCGGCCCCGGCGGTGCGCCGCACTGACGGGGCCGGTCGGCCCGGCGCGCTGAGCGGTTAAGCTGAGCGCGCCATGACGACTTCTGGACCTTCCGAGCGCCCCGAGCGCGGCACCGAGCGGCAGAACTGGATCGAACGCCGGCGGGAAAAGATCCGCGCCGAGGTCGACCGTAACCGGCGCGGTGAGTACACGGTGCCGACCTGGGTGCTGGCCCTGGCCCTGATCCTCATCGTGGGCGGCTGGCTAGCCCTGATCTTCCTGGCCTGACCCACCCACCCCACCCCACCCCACCCGTGCGCAGGCACAAGCCTGCGTCGATCATGAAGTTATTGCCCCGACACGCCGAGGCGGCAGGCAATAACTTCATGATCGACCGGGAGGGTGGGGGCCGGGAGGGTGGGGGGTTAGGGGATGAGGGTTGTTGCGTGGCGGCCGGCGGCGGCTGCCGCCAGGAAGTACGCGTGGTCGGCGTCGAGGCCCCGGCCCATTGTGGACAGCGGCACGGCGCTGGCCCGCAGCGCGGCGTCGAGACCGTCGGTGCGTACCCGGACGATCCGGTGCCGGGCCGCCAGCGGCGCCAGCGCCGCGTGCACCTCGGCCGCGAGGGGCGGCGCCAGATCGTCGGGCACCACCAGCTCCGCCGGGGCCAGCGCCACCCGGCCGTACGCGGTGAGGCTGTGATGTGACACGCCCCGGTGTCGGGGGCGGGGGTCGGCGTCGGAGATGCGCAACGAGCCGACCGGCTGCCCGCCCAGCGTGGCTACCGCGTTGACCGCCTCGCCGACCGCGACGCCGGAGAAACCCCACCGGGTGCCGGTGCCCAGGTTGCCGGGGCCCTGAGCCACGATCGCCACGTCCGCGTGGAGCACGTGCCGGGCGGCGAGCAGACCGCCGTGCAGGGTGGTGGCCTCCAGGTCGCCACCGAACGCCTGCCCGACGGTGATCGTGCCGGCCAGGTCGGCCCGCAGCCCGGCGAGGGTGCGGGAGAACCAGGCGGGCAGCGCCCCACCATCGGTGAGCAGGTACGCCACCCGCGCCTGCGGGGCGTCGGCCCGGATACCGGCCAGGATCGCCGGGAGCGCCGAGTGCAGATCAGCGGTGACCACCGGGAGGCCGCCCAGGTCGTCCGCGTCGGCCAGCACGTCGCGGTGCGGGGACGCCTCCTCGTCGACGCCGAGCAGGATCGGCTGCAACGGCGTGTAGCGGGCCTTGACCAGGTGCCCGGCGTCGCGGGTGTCGGCGACGTCCGGCGGGTCCGGTGGCAGCCGGTCCGGCAGGGCGACGACCAGGGCGTACCCGCCGGTGCCCAGCCCCATCAGCAGCGCGCCGGCGTTGAGCAGCACCCGGTCGCCGGGCTCGGGAGTGCCGACCAGCTCCGGGTAGGCCAACGCGCGCATCCGCGTGCCGTCGGGCAGGTCGACGTCCAGCTCCACCGCCCCGGTCCACTGCCGTCGCAGCGTCGCCACCGTCCCCGTACGCCATCGCACCATGACGGGCACGCTAGCCGCGCGGGCCCGGCGGCCCGCGCCCGGGTGGGCAGGCCGTCGGCCCGGCCAAGTCGGCTGCCGGCCCGGCCAGTCGGCTCAGACGGCCCGTCGCGGGGTGGGCTCGGCTCAGGTCTGGTCGGGTTCGCCGCCGGCGTCCTCGCTCGGCCGGGCCTGGGTGTGGCGGGCATTCCCGGTGACGCCCGGCAGGGAACGGGTGGGGTCGAGAAAGACGAAGCGGATCTCCGGGTAGCGGCCGGTGAGCCGCCGCTCGGCCTCGTCGGCGGTGGCCTCGATCTGCGCGCCGGTGGCCTCGTCGCGGAAGTCGACCTTCGCGGCGACCAGGATGTCGTCCGGGCCGAGCTGCATGGTCAACAGGGTGTCGATGCGCTCCACCTCGGGCAGCCCGGCCAGCTCCCGCTCGATCTCGCGGCGCAGCCGCTCCGGGACGGCCCGGCCGACCAGCAGCGACAGGTTGTTGCTGGCCAGGATCCCGGCGACCGTCAGCAGCAGCAGCCCGATCAGGATCGACGCGATGCCGTCCCACACCTCGTCGCCGGTGGCGTGCGACAGGCCGACGCCGAGCCCGGCCAGCAGCAGACCGATCAGGGCCGCGCTGTCCTCCAGGAAGACCGCCTTCACTGTGGTGTCGGCGGTCAGCCGCAGAAATCGCCAAGGCGTGGTCTGCCAGCGGCGCGACTCGCGGCGGACCTGCCGCACGGCCCGGGCCAGTGAGATCGACTCGATGACGAACGACACCCCGAGCACGATGTACGAGATCAGGTAGTCGCCGCTGTGCTCGTGCACCAGGATCGTGGTGACGCCGTGGGTGACGGCGAAACCGGCGCCGGCCACGAACGTGAACATGGCCGCGAAGAACGCCCAGACGTAGCTCTCCTTGCCGTACCCGAAGGGGTGTCGCTGGTCGGCCGGACGGGCGCCGCGGCGCAGCGCCTGGAAGAGCAGCACCTCGGTGGTGGTGTCGGCGACCGAGTGCGCCGCCTCGGAGAGCATCGCGGCGGAACCAGAGATCAGCCCGGCGATCAGTTTGGCCACCGCGATGGCGAGGTTGGCGACGCCGGCGACGACGACGGTGCCGACGCTCTCGCTCTCGGGCCTGGCCTCCGGTGGCGACATGAGGATCACCCTATGACCGCAAACGGCGATGCGCTGGAGGAGACCTTATCCGAACATGTGTGCGGCACGCCCCGCGTGGGTGCACGGTCTGGGCGTGCCGGCTGCTAGCGTCTACCGCGTGTCGCGGACCCGCACCGAACGCCTGGTCAACCTGGTGATCTGCCTGCTGTCCACGCGACGGTTCCTGACCGCCGCGCAGATCGCCGCGACCGTGCCCGGTTATGAGCACGATCCTGACGACGCGCGCGACCATGAGGCGTTCCAGCGCAAGTTCGAGCGGGACAAGGCCGAGCTGCGCGAGCTGGGTGTGCCACTGGAGACCGGCACGGCGAGCGCCTTCGACGCCGAGCCCGGCTACCGGATCGCCCACCGCGAATACGCGCTGCCCGACATCCTCCTCGAACCGGACGAGGCCGCCGCGGTCGGCATCGCCGCACGGCTGTGGCAGCACGCCGGTCTGGCCGCCGCCGCGTCGTCCGGGCTGGCCAAGCTGCGGGCCGCCGGGGTGGACGTGGACCCGCAGGCGACCCTCGGCCTGGAGCCGATGGTCACTGTCGACCCGGCGTTCGCGCCGCTGACCGCCGCCGCCCGGGATCGCCGCGAGGTGGGGTTCGACTACCGGGTGCCCGACCGCGACGCGCCCAGCCGGCGGCGGCTGCAGCCGTGGGGCGTGGTGTGCTGGCGCGGCCGGTGGTATGTGGTCGGCCACGACCAGGACCGGGAGGCGACCCGCTGCTTCCGGTTGTCCCGGGTCGTCGGCGCGGTCCGGGTGACCGGCGCCCCCGGCGCGTACGAGCCGCCGGCCAACGTCGACCTGATCAGCCACGTGGCCCGCTGGTCGGGCCCGGTGGAGCGCACCGGTCGGGCCACGGTGCTGGCCGCGCCGGGGCGGGCCGCCGGGCTGCGCCGCTGGGCGGTGCAGGTGACCGCCGGGCCGGACGGCGACCGGCTGGTCCTGCCGTACGCGGACCCGGACGGCTTGGCCGGTCACCTCGTCGGCTACGGCCCGGACGTGCGCGTCCTCGACCCACCGGAGGTCCGCGAGGCGGTCATCCAACGACTCAAGGAGATCGCCGTGCGCCACGACGAGCTGGCCGGCAGCGGGGGTGCCCGGTGACCCGCCCGGCCGCCCGCAACGGTTCCCGCGCGTCCGCCGACCGGCTGGCCCGACTGCTCAACCTGGTGCCCTACCTGCTGGCCCGGCCCGGCATCGAGATCGCCGAGGCGGCCGGTGACCTGGGCGTCACCGAGCGCCAGCTCCGCGAGGATCTGGAGCTGCTCTGGGTGTGTGGGCTGCCCGGGTACGGCCCCGGTGACCTGATCGACATGGCGTTCGACGGTGACCGGGTGACCATCACCTACGACGCCGGCATCGACCGGCCGTTGCGGCTGACCCCCGACGAGGCCCTCGCGTTGGTGGTGGCGCTGCGGATGCTGGCCGAGACGCCCGGGGTGGCCAACCGCGAGGCTGTCGAACGGGCCCTCGCCAAGATCGAGGCCGCGGGTGACCTGGTGGGTGCCCCGGTGGCGGTCCGGTTGCCCGGGGACACGCCGCGGGTCGAGGCGCTGCGCGCCGCCGTGGAGGGCGGGAAGGCCCTGCGGATCACCTACTACACGGCCGCCCGGGACGAGACCACCGAGCGCGTCATCGACCCGCTGCGGATGCTCATGGTCGGCGGCCGGGCGTACGTGGAGGCGTGGTGTCGGCGTGCGGAGGCCGTCCGGCTGTTCCGCGCCGACCGGATCGACGCGACCACCGAGTTGGACGAGCCGGCCGCGGTGCCGCCGCAGGCCGTTCCGCACGACCTCACCGAGGGCGTGTTCCGCCCGTCGGCCGACCTGCCGCTGATCACCCTGCGCATCGGCCGGGGCGAGCGGTGGATCACCGAGTACTACCCGTGTGAGCGGGTGGAGGCCGGCGACGGCGACCAGTGGCTCGTCTCCCTGCGGGTGACCGACCTGGGCTGGGCCCGCCGGTTCGTGCTGGGCCTCGGCCCGGAGGTGACGGTGGTCGCCCCGGTCGAGTTGGCCGATCAGGTACGCGCGACGGCGGCCGCCGCGCTGGACGCGTACGCCGTTCCCGCGCCCACTGCCGTGCCCCGGCCGCCCGAGGCCACCCCGGAGCGCGCGCCGTCGGGTGACCCGGCGGTGGCCGGCCGCACCCAGTAGGCTGACCGCCGTGCTGATCTGGATCGTGCTCGCGGTGGTGCTGCTACCTCTCGTGGTGCTCGTGCTGGCCGTGCGCCCGGTGCTGGCCCGGCTGCCCCGACTGCGCCGCGCCGCCGTGGCGTTGCAGCGGCGGGCCGCCGAGGCCGAGTCGCTGCGGGACACCGCCGAGGCGCTGCAACAGCGTGCCGAGGAAGTCCAACGTCGACTCGACACCACCTCCCGGCGGCTGGCCGTGATCAAGGCCAGGCGCGGCTGATCGAGCACGCACCTGGCGGTGGTTGACGGATCATCGTGGGTTGGTCAAGATTTCATCCTCCCGGCAAAACGACCACCACCCGGCGGGTGGCGGGCAGCCGATCCGCACGTACGATGGGCTGCGTACCACCCCTCGGACACAGACCGACTGGAGCTTCTCATGGGTGCCCTCAAGCCGTGGCACATCGCTGTTCTCGTGGTTGTGCTGATCCTGCTCTTCGGTGCGAAGCGGCTCCCTGACGCGGCCCGTTCACTGGGTCGGTCGCTGCGGATCATCAAGGCCGAGACCAAGAGCCTGCAGGACGACGACCGCGACCTCGCAGAGAAGGCCGACGCGCAGGCCGGCTACCAGCCGCTGCCGCCGCACGCCGGGCAGCAGGCACCGTACGCTGGCCAGCCGCAGCAGGCCCCGTACCAGCAGGCCCCGCCGCAGCAGCCGGTCGTCGACCCGGTGCACCGCGTCCGCGACAACTGACCGAAAGGCCCCACTCCCGTGGCCTTCGCCCTGCGTAAGCGCGGCCCGAGCACGTTCGAGCGGGCCGCCGACGGCTCGATGACGCTCATCGAGCACGTCCGCGAACTGCGCAACCGTCTGTTCCGCGCGTCGCTGGCGATCGTCGGCGGCCTGATCATCGGGTTCTTGCTCGCCGACCCAGTTTTCCTGCTTCTGAAGCAGCCATACTGCCGGCTCCCCGACACTACGGACGCGTTGGGAAACTGCCAGGACCTTCTGGCGCTCGCACCGACTACCGGGTTCGTGCTGAAGCTGAAGTTGGCGCTCTGGCTCGGTCTGATCATCGGCGGGCCGGTCTGGCTCTATCAGCTCTGGGCGTTCATCGCTCCCGGTCTGCACCGGCACGAGCGCAAGTGGGCCTACGTCTTCGTCTCGATCGCCGCGCCGCTGTTCGCCGCTGGCGGGATGCTGGCCTACGTGGTGGTCGACAAGGGGCTCGGGTTCCTGATGGAATCCGGCGTGGGCGGGCTATCGAATCAGTTCGAGGTCAGCGCCTACATTGCGTTCATTACGAACATGATCCTGCTGTTCGGGGTGGGCTTCGAGTTCCCCCTGATCCTGCTGATGCTCAACTTCGCCGGGATTGCCAGTGCACGGCGACTGCTCAGCTGGTGGCGGGCAGTGATCTTCATCTGCTTCGCCTTCGCCGCCATCGCCACACCGGATCCAGGTCCGTTCGGTATGACGCTGCTGGCGCTCTCCCTCTCGCTGCTGTACTTCGTGGCGGTGGGCGTCGCGTTCCTCAACGACAAGCGGCGTGGGCGCGGCAAGGAGGTCTACGCCGGCATCGACGACGACGAGGTGTCGCCGTTGGAGTTCGACGCGGATCCGGTGGTGGCCGGGCAGCGGGTCGACTCGGCAGCGCCGATCGGCGAACCCGAGCCGATCGCCAAACCGGCGCCGATCGAGCGCCGCTACGACGACATGACCTGACGGCCCCCGCGCCGACCGGTCCACCGACGCCGTCCCCGTGTTTCGGGGGCGGCGTCGTCGCGTCACCTCGCGCGCCGGTGCCGGAACTGTTGGTGACGGCGTCGGCCCCGGGTGAACGGCGGGTGTCCGACCGGTACGGTGCTGCCCGTGACCGCAGACGATCACCTGCCCGGCCCGGTCGCCGGTGGACCTGTCGACCGCGCCCCGCTCGCCGGTGGGCCGGTGGCCGTACTCACGAACCCGTCCGCCGGCCGGGGACGGTACAGCGCCCTGTTGCCCCGGTTGTTGGACGGGCTGACCGCCGCGGGCCGGCCGCTTCGGTTGCTGTCGGCGTCCAGCCCGGGCGAGGCGGAGGCGGCATGCCGTCAGGCGGTCGCGGACGGCGCAGGTGCGCTGGTGGCGGTCGGTGGCGACGGCACCGTGCACCGGGCGTTGCAGGCGGTGGCCGGCACCGACGTGCCGTTCGGCCCGATCCCGGCCGGCACCGGCAACGACTTCGCCCTGGATACCGGCTTCCCGGCCGACCCCCTCGCGGCGGCGGCGGTGATCGCCGAGGCGGTGCGCGATGGTCGCAGTCGACCGGTCGACCTGGCCCGGATGGTCGGGGTCGACGGCGCCGAGCGGTGGTACGGGGCGGTCCTCGCGGCCGGGTTCGACGCGATCGTCAACGAGCGGGCCAACCGGATGCGCTGGCCACGCGGCCCGCGCCGGTACGACCTGGCGATCCTGGTCGAGCTGGCCCGACTGCGCCCACGCCGCTACACGCTGCGCCTCGACGGGGTGCCGCACGACCTGGACGCGGTGCTCGTGGCGGTGGGCAACTGCCCGACGTACGGCGGTGGAATGCGGATCTGCCCGGACGCGGACCCGACCGACGGGCTGCTCGACGTGGTGGTGGCGGGTCGGGTCGACCGGCGCACCCTGGTCCGGGTGAAGCCGCGCATCTACCAGGGCACCCACGTCAGCCACCCGCTGGTGCGCAGCTTCCGGGCCCGCACCGTGGAGGTGGCCGCCGAGGGCATCACGTCGTACGCCGACGGGGAACGCTCCCTGGATCTGCCGGTGACGATCAGCGCGGTTCCGGGCGCTGTGCGGCTGCTGCGTTGACCCGGACCGCGCCGATGCTGGCCGCGATGACCAGCACGATGGCGGCGCACTCCAGCAGGGTCAGCGCCTGCCGCAGCACCAGCCACCCGGCGAGCGTGGCGACGGCCGGGCCGAGGCTCATCAGCACCGCGAAGGTGGCGGTGGGCATCCGTCGTAGCGCCAGCAACTCCAGGGTGTAGGGCAGCCCGGAGGCGAGCACCGCGAGGGCGGTGCCGAGCGCCAGCACCGGTGGGTCGAGCAGCGCCGCGCCGCCGTCGATGATGCCCAGCGGCAGGGTTACCAGCGCGGCGAGCGTCAGCGCCAGGGCGAGCCCGTCCGCGCCGGGGAAGTGGTCACCGACCCGGGCGCTCAGCACGATGTACGCGGCCCACATGGCGCCCGCGCCGAACGCGAAGGCCACCCCGACCGGGTTCAGCCGGTCGAAGCCGCCCTGCCCGAGCAGCGCCACCCCGGCCAGTGCCAGCCCCGCCCAGCCCCAACTGGCCAGTCGTCGGGAGGAGAACACCGACAGCGCCAACGGGCCGAGCACCTCCAGCGTCACCGTCGGGCCGAGCGGAATGCGGTCGATGGCCTGGTAGAAGAGCGAGTTCATGCCGGCCAGCGCCAGCCCGAACGCGCCGGCGGCGAGCCAGGCCGACCGGTCGTGCCCGCGCAGTCGGGGCCGGCACACGATGAGCAGCAGCACAGCCGCGATGGTCAGCCGCAGGGTCACCGCGCCGGCCACCCCGGTGCGCGGAAAGAGCAACGCGGCCACGGCGGAGCCGAACTGCACCGACAGTGCCCCGCCGAGCACCAGCCCCACGGCGACGACGCCGCCGCGTCGGGCCGGTCGTGTCTGGCCCGAGGGTGGCGTGGGCAGCAGGGTCTCCGTCACGGGCATGACGGTAGGCGGGCAGCTCCGGCTGCTTCGCGGCGGTGTCCACCTCCCTGACCTGCAGGGGCGCGGGCCCGGGTCAGGGAGGCGTCGGTCAGGCCGGCAGGGCGAGGTCGAGCACCGCGCCGAGCCCGTTCTCCTGGCCCGGCTCGGCTGCCGGGAGGACCAGCACCGAGCAGCCGGCGGCAACCGCGCCGGCGTCCGCCGGTGTGTCACCGACCATCAGGGTCTGCTCCGGGTCGACGCCCAGCATCCCGCAGGCCCGCCAGAAGATCGCCGGGTCGGGTTTGCACCGCCCCACCTCGTACGAGAGGACGAACGCGTCGACGAGGCCGGTCAGCCCCCAGGCGTCGAAGTGGGGGCGCAGGTCGAAGCCGATGTTGCTGACCACCGCCACCGGCACCCCGGCGTCGCGCAGCGCGGTCAGCGTGGGGGCGGTGTCGGCGTACGGTAGCCAGCCCTCGGCGATCAGCAGCCGCTCGTAGAGCGCGTCGGCGAAGCCGTCGATGCCGGCGTCGACGGTCTCGGCCAGCCCGGTGTACGCGCCCCGGTGGGCGTGTTGGTAGAGGTCCCGGTCGGCCCACAGCTCGGCCAGTCGGGGTGGCACCCGCGCCGGAAGCGGCCCGCCGGCGCGCCCGGCGGTCAGCAGTCGGTCGGCCAGCGAGGTGGCGCGGACCCGGTCCAGGGTGACGCCGCACGACGCCGCGGCCTGCAGCACCCACCGCTGCGGGTCCTCCACCTGGGCCAGGGTGCCGTGGAAGTCGAAGAGCACCGCCTTGACCGGGCGTCGGGACGCCCGACGCTCGGCGGTGCCCGGCGGACTGGTCTGGGGCGGTTCGGCATGGTCCGGCACGCCGTGCACCCTACCGACCGCCCCCGACCGCGCCTCCGGACGGCCTTGTGGGGTGAGGTGACTCGGCACGCACTAATCTTGGAGCCATGTCGAGCCCCGCCGAGCGGTACGCAGCGGCGCGCCGCAAGGCCGCACAAGCCGCACAGTTTCCGGCGCTGGACGAGTTCGCCCTTGAGCTGGGGTTCGACCTCGACGACTTCCAGCGGGAGGCGTGTCAGTCGCTGGAGCGGGGCAGCGGTGTGCTGGTCTGCGCCCCCACCGGCGCCGGTAAGACGGTGGTCGGGGAGTTCGCCGTCCACCTGGCGTTGCGCGGGCGGCCCGACGACCCGGTGCCCGCCGCCGACGCGACGACCCCGCCGGCCCGGCGCAAGTGCTTCTACACCACGCCGATCAAGGCGTTGTCCAATCAGAAGTACCACGATCTGGTCGCCCGGTACGGCGCCGAGCAGGTCGGCCTGCTGACCGGCGACAACGCGATCAACGGTGACGCGCCGGTGGTGGTGATGACCACCGAGGTGCTGCGCAACATGCTCTACGCGGGCTCCAGCACCCTGCAGGGCCTCGCGTACGTGGTGATGGACGAGGTGCACTACCTGGCCGACCGGTTCCGCGGTGGGGTGTGGGAAGAGGTGATCATCCACCTGCCGGCCTCGGTCACCCTGGTCTCGTTGTCGGCGACCGTCTCCAACGCCGAGGAGTTCGCCGACTGGCTGGTCACCGTGCGCGGTGAGACCGCCGTGGTGGTCAGCGAGCACCGACCGGTGCCGTTGTGGCAGCACATGCTGGTCGGCAAGCGGATGTTCGACCTGTTCCACGACGCCGACGCCGCCCGTAAGCACGACGTGCACCCGGAGTTGCTGCGCTACACCCGGGAGACCGTGCGGCGGCTGGAGTTGGGCGAGGGGCGCAGCGCGGGCCCCGGTGCGGGTCGACGTGGCCCGCGCTGGCGTGGCCCGATGCGCCCCGACATCGTCGACCGACTGGACCGGGAGGGTCTGCTCCCGGCGATCCTGTTCATCTTCAGTCGGGCCGGTTGCGCCGCCGCCGTGCAGCAGTGCCTGGCCGCCGGGTTGCGGCTAACCTCGGCGGAGGAGCGGGCCGAGATCCGCCGGGTCGTCGAGTCCCGGGTCACCGCCATTCCCGGGGAGGACCTGTCGGTTCTGGGCTACTGGGAGTGGCTGGACGGTCTGGAACGCGGTTTGGCCGCCCACCACGCGGGCATGCTTCCGGTGTTCAAGGAAGTCGTCGAGGAGTTGTTCGTCCGTGGCCTGGTCAAGGCGGTCTTCGCCACCGAGACCCTGGCGTTGGGCATCAACATGCCGGCCCGCTGCGTGGTCCTGGAACGGCTGGTCAAGTACAACGGCGAGGCGCACGTCGACCTGACCCCGGGGGAGTACACGCAGCTCACCGGCCGCGCCGGCCGCCGTGGCATCGATGTGGAGGGGCACGCCGTCGTGGTGTGGTCCCCGGAGACCGACCCACGGCACGTGGCCGGGTTGGCGTCCACCCGCACCTACCCGCTGCGTTCCAGCTTCCGGCCGTCGTACAACATGGCCGTGAACCTGGTCGGCACGGTCGGCGCGGAGCCGGCCCGGGCTCTGCTGGAGTCGTCGTTCGCCCAGTTCCAGGCGGACCGGTCGGTTGTCGGTCTGGCCCGGCAGGTGCAGCGCAACACCGAGACCATCGAGGCGTACGGCGCGGAGGCGGCCTGCCATCACGGCGACTTCGACGAGTACTTCGCGCTGCGGGTGGCGATTGCCGAGCGGGAGAAGGCGATCGCCCGCCAGGGGCAGACACAGCGCAAGGCCGCCGCGGTGGCCTCGTTGGAGCGGCTGCGGGTCGGCGACGTGATCCGGGTGCCGTCGGGCCGGCGGGCCGGGCTGGCCGTGGTGCTGGACCCAGCGACCGGCGGGTTCGGTGAGCCTCGGCCACTGGTGCTCACCCAGGACCGGTGGGCTGGGCGGGTCAGCCCTGGCGACTTCACCACTCCGGCCGAGGTGTTGGCCCGGATCCGGGTGCCCAAGCACTTCAACCACCGGTCACCGGCCGCTCGGCGCGATCTCGCCGCCGAGGTCAGCGGCACCGGCCTGGACCGGCACGGCGGTCGACGCGGTGGTCGTTCCCGGCAGGCGGCCGGCGAGGACCACCGGATCAGCCAGCTCCGCACCGAGCTGCGCAACCATCCCTGCCACGCCTGCCCGGAGCGGGAGGAGCACGCCCGCTGGGCGGAGCGGCGTCGGCGGCTGGAACGCGACACCGAGGAGTTGCGCGAGCGCGTCAGTGGCCGTACGGGGTCCCTCGCCCGGACGTTCGACCGGATCGTGGCGTTGCTGACCGAGCGGGGGTACCTCGCCCCCGACGGCGCGGTCACCGACGCCGGTCGGATGCTGGGTCGAATCTGGACCGAGGCGGATCTGCTGGTGGCCGAGTGCCTGCGCCGGGGGGTGTGGAACGGGCTGTCCCCGGCCGAGTTGGCCGCCGCGGTGTCCGTGGTGGTGTTCGAGGCGCGCCGTGATGTCGACGAGCGGGCGTCGCTGCCGCGCGGGCCGGTGGCCGACGCGGTGGACGAGACGCTGAAGTTGTGGGGGGAGATCGAGGCCGACGAGGCAGCGCGGGGGCTGACCGCGACCCGGGAGCCGGATCTCGGGTTTGCCTGGCCGGTCTACCGGTGGGCCCGCGGCGAGGCACTGGCCAAGGTGCTCGGCAGCGGTCACGAGATCGATGGTGAGATGCCCGCCGGTGACTTCGTCAGGTGGGCCCGACAGGTCGTCGACCTGCTCGGTCAGATTGCCGACTCCGGCGGTGCCGCAGCTGAGCTGCGGTCCACGGCCCGACAGGCTATAGCGGCAGTCAATCGGGGCGTTCTCGCCTACCATACGTCAGCGTGATAATCACGCACCGTCATTCTCGTCGTTGAATCGACGCAGCTGACGGTTACCGCGACGGCACCCCTCGGATAGCCCGGGGGGCACTGTTGCGCCTGATCACAGCACCCCTGATCATTGCCGAGACGTCTTGTTGACGCGTCGGTAACGAATGGGGAGAAAGCCGCCGTGGCGGAGATCAATCACTTTGAGTATGGGTGGATCACGCCCGCGCTGAGCTACGCGCTGTCCGTACTCGGTTCGATCCTCGGTCTGATCTGTGCCGGGCGCATTCGCACGGCCCGGACGAACGGTCAGCGGGCGTGGTGGGGTCTGCTGTCGGCCTGGGCACTGGGCGGCACCGCCATCTGGGCGATGCACTTCATGGCCATGCTCGGCTTCGCCGTCGAGAACACCCGGATCCGCTACGACGTGCCGCTGACCGTGGCCAGCACGGTCATCGCCGTGGGGGCGGTCGGTATCGGCCTGGCCATCGTGGGTACCGGCCGGCTGAATCCGGTACGCCTGATCGCCGGCGGTGTCTTCACCGGTGTCGGCGTGGCCGCCATGCACTACACCGGAATGGCCGCCATGCGCCTCAACGGCAGCCTCGGCTACGACAGCGTCCGGGTGGTGCTCTCGGTGGTCATCGCCGTGGTGGCGGCCACCGTCGCGCTCTGGCTCGCGATGACCGTCCGGCGGGGGTTGGCGATCTTCGCCTCCGCGCTGGTCATGGGGATCGCCGTCAACGGGATGCACTTCACCGGCATGAGCGCCCTGTCGGTGCACCGTCACCAAGGAACGGGTGAGGTGACCGGCACCGGGGTGAGCACCCTGCTGGTCCCGATCGTACTGGCGGTGATCTTCGGGGTGGTCGGTCTGCTCTACGCGCTGCTGGCCGCGCCGACCGACGACGACCGGGCCGCCGCCGCGTACCTGGACGGGCGACGGGTCTCGGAACCGGCGGCCCCGACGCCCACCGTCGCTCCCGATCCGGTCGGGTTGCGGGCCCGATCCACCCTCGGCCAGCCGGGTACGCCGTTCCCGTCCCGCCGGGACACGCCGCCGCGCTGACGCCGTGCGGCCCGCCCGCGCCCGCCTCGGAGGCGGATCAGGCTGGCCGGCGGCCCGGGCGGCTGTGGTGGATGGTGAGGGTGGCCAGCAGCGCGGGGTGATCGGTCGCCTCGTGCATGGGCACCAGGGTGCGACAGCAGAGCGTGATGTCGGGGGTCGCTGTGATGTGTTGCAGTCGACCGTCGTCGATCCGCTGATGGCCCGGCGGTATGCAGGACCGCACGTCGGGATCGTGGCCGGCGCGCAGGTTGAGGTCGCCAGCCAGCACCGTGGGCAGGTACCCGGCCTTGCGGCTGATCGTCGGCAGGATGGCGTCGAGCAGATGGTCGCACTGGGTGAGCGCGACGCGGTAGCCGCTGGCCGACAGGTGGGTGGTGCAGGCGAGCAGGCCGCCATCCACGTCGACGCAGAGCCAGGCCCGTTCCTCGGGGTCCGCGAGGTCCTGGGTCGGATGGGTGCCGGCGTACACGGTGCTCGGGGTGGCCGACGTCGGCACGTGGGTCAGGACTCCGATGCCGAATCGTTGGCCGTTGCGGCAGCGGGTGTCGTTGCCGCTCGGGCGGTCGCCGGCGGCTTGGAACGCGGCCACGACGGTCCGACCGGGGTGGACGGTCTGGAACACGCGGGACAGGACGGACAGGTCGTTCGCGCAGATCTCGTTGAGGGTGACCAGGTCGGGGGCCTGGATGGTGATCACCGCGGCGGCCCTGGCCCGGGCTCGGCCGGTGTAGCAGCCGGCGCGGCCACTGTTGCAGAGGTTCATCTGGAGCATCCGCAGGACGGTGGCGGGCGGGGGGTCCGCCGCGTCGGTGGGTGCGGCCGGCGACACGGCCTGCGGTGCGGCCGGCGGTGCGCCCGGCAGCGCGGCGGCGGTGAGTAGGCAGCCCACGACCAGGGTTCGGCGCAGGAACCGGTACGAACGGGCGGCCACACGGACTCCGGGGGTGCACGAGGCGACAGACATCGCCGAGGTGCCAGTGATCCTACTGGCGGCCGATCGGGATCGAGATCCAGAGCGGGCCGGCACGTCCGCCGCGTTCACTGGGCCAGGACCCTCCGCACTGCACGACCGCTGTCGGGCGCCCGCCCGGCGTCACCGGCGCGGTCTTCGGGTGACCGCGCCGGTGAGCCGGTGGAGCGGGGGCGGATCTCAGGCGTTGCGGACCAGCCTCCACCGGTTGTCCGCGCTGCCGTTGTCGGAGTCCTGCACGGCCTGCGCTCCCCAGGCGGTCGACCCGTTCAGGATCCCGAGCAGCTTGTTGCTGTTGACGTTGCGGATCTTGTAGGAGCCGTCGCCGTTGTCCACGAGGATCCACCGGTGATCGGCGGTGCCGTTGTCGGCCCACTGCAGGACCCGGGCGTTGTCAGCGGTGGACATGTTCTCCACGCCGAGGACCTTGCCGCTGTGGACGTTGCGGAACCGGACCGCGTTGCCGTCGGTCACGACCACCCAGTTGTGGTCGGCGGTGCCGCTGTCGCCCCACTGCACGGCCAGCCCGCCGTCGGCGGTGGACATGTTCTGCACGCCGAGGACCAGGCCGGTGCCGACGTTGACCAGGCGGTAGCTGCCGCCGGTGCCGCCGCCTCCGCTGGTGTTCCAGTAGACCGTGTAGTTGTAGCCGTGGGCGTCGTAGAAGGGGGCGAGGTTCACGGTGGACCCGTTGGCGCTGGCGGTGAACGCGAGCGAACTGGTGCTGGTTCGCGTGACCGAGGAGGCGGTGAGTGCCGGCAGGGCGCTGAGCGCGGTGTTGCCGTAGTTGCCGGCCAGCACCGTCGGGCCGTACGTGACGGCGGCGACCGACGCGTTGTCGTTGGCGGCCCGCATGACGACCTGCATCGGCAGCCGCACGGTGATGGTGTCCCCGGCGGCCCAGGTGCGGGTGATCGTGGCGTAGCTGCCGGGGGTGGTGGCGACGTTCTGCACCGTGCCGTTGACCGCGACCGTCGCGCCGCTGGTCCAGGACGGGATCCGTACCCGGATGCTCCAGGAGCCGCTCATCGACCCGGACAGGGTCAGGGTGCTGGTGTCGCTGACCGGGTAGCTGGTGTTCTGGGTGACCGTGATGCCGCGCTGCGTCCAGTTCAGCACCGATGGCGTGAACAGGTTCACGCTCAGTGTCGTGCCGTTGTAGAAGTAGATGGAGTCCATCAACCTCGTGTTGATCTCCAGGCCGGTGCCCTGACAGCACCAGAACGAGTTGTAGTCGGTGCTCCAGGTGCCGCCACCCCAGGCCGGGCCCACCCCACGACGCCCGCCCGGCCGCAACGGGGTGAAGTAGGTGATGTGGCCGTGGCTGTCGGCCGGGTTCTGCCCGCCGATCAGGTGGTTGATCAGGGCGCGCTCGTAGAAGTCGAAGTAGTCGGTGCGGTTCGGGTCGAGCAGCCACAGCTCCCGGGTCAGCTTGAGCATGTTGAACGTGTTGCACTGCTCGCAGGTGTCGTTGCTGAGATAGCCGGCGATCGCGTTCGGCGGTCGGAAGTGCTCCGCCTGGCTGTTGCCACCGATGACGTAGGTGTGCGCCCCGACGGTGATGTTCCACGCGTTGCTGGCGATGTCCCGGTAACGGGTGGTCCCGGTCGCCTTGAACTCCCGGGCCGCGCCGATCCACTTGGGCACCTGCGTGTTGGCGTGCAGCCCGTTGAGCTGGTCCTGGTTGGCGGCCAGCGGGTTGAACACGGCAGCGTGGTCGAACCGCTGGGCGGTGGTGAGCCAGCGGGAGTCGCCGGTCTGCTGGTAGATGTCGGTGAGCACGTCGTTCATGCCGCCGAACTCGGTGCCCAACATGGACTGCATCTGGCTGGAGCTCAGCCGGCTCGTGCGGCTGTCGACCCAGCCGGCGAGGGCCAGCAGGACCGTGCGGGCCTGGGTGTTCCCGGTGTAGCGCCAGACGTCGAGCAACCCGGTGAGGGTCTTGTGGATGCAGTAGTAGGGCACGTTGCCGTTGGACAGCGTCCGGGCCTCGAGCGCCGTGAAGTCGGACTCCGGGAAACCGGAGAGGTAACCCGCGCCGAACCCGGCGGCGGAGTTGTTGGCCTGGCACTTGGCCAGCTCGGCCACCATGTAGTTGGCCTTGTCCCGGCAGGTGGTGTCGCCCAGCACCGCGTACGCGTACGCCCAGGCGGTCAGGAAGTGCCCCTGCATGTGGGTCCGGAACGGGAAGTTCGGCGCGTCCCAGCCGCCGTTGGTGGCGGCGCCGTTGGTGGACAGCCGGTGGTTGGCGCGGAAGTTGTAGAGCATCCGGTCGACGTCGACGAACCGCAGGTAGTTGAGCGTCCGGTTCTGGTTGTCCATCCACCGGCCGGCGGTGAGTCGTACCTGACCGGGGTCGAACGGGTACGCCGAGACTCCGATGTCGGACCGGGCCGGGGGCACGACGGCGGCGGACGCGCTCCCCGGAGCGACGGCGGCGCCGGTTGCGGAGAGCATCACGGTGGCTCCGGCGGCCTGAAGAAGGTGGCGGCGGCTGAGGGGCGGGGGTGGCATGGGGAACCTCCAGGTGGCCGGGTTCGTCGGGGCCGCCATCGATGGCGGCGGGTTCGGCGACGGCAGAGTGCCGACGACGGGTGCGGTGTGGGTGGTGGGCGTGATCGCCGTGGACGCCGGGTGCCCACCCCTGGCGCTTATCGCAGCACATCGATGTGATCGCTAACATAGTTCGTCGTTAACACGCCCGCAACCCCTGTGGGCGCCTCGCTGACCCCATCGACCGGCGGCCTGACCTGGGGGCGCTGCGCCGGCGGTGGCCAATGGTCCGAAACGGACACACGTCGGGCTCCCGATCACCAAAATGTGACCGTGTGTGACGGATGGCGGTGGGTGCAGAGCCGGTGCCCGCCCGTTGACGCCCGCCGTGTCGCTCAGTACGGTGCATCGTAAATCTTGGATGTCAACGTCGATACATCAATGCTGCGATGTGGTTACGACGGTCATCCCGCGTCTCGCAAAAATCCAGGTCAATCGGGGGAGGGAGGCATCCGAAAGGATCTGTTAACGCTAACACGGCCGCTGGTCGTGCTGCTCGGCATGCGGATGTCAGGGCCGGTTCGAGCAGCAGCCAGGACGGCGGCGGCCCGCCGCGTCAGACAACGCGCACGGCGCACTCTCTGTGGGAGAAATCGTGAAGGTGAAAGATCGAACCACAACCCGGGCCAACCGCCGGGCCAGGCGCGCGATCGCCTTGCTGGCGAGCATGGCCTGCGTCCTCGCACTGATCCCGGGCACGGCCAAGGCCGACAACCCCATCGTCCAGAACATCTACACCGCCGACCCGGCGCCGGTGGTGCACAACGGCCGGGTCTACCTCTACACCGGGCATGACGAGGACGGGTCCACCTACTTCACCATGCGCGAGTGGCGGGTGTACTCGTCAGCGGACATGGTGAACTGGACCGATCACGGCTCGCCGATGAGCCTGGCGACGTTCGCCTGGGCGGACGCCAACGCGTGGGCCGGGCAGGTCATCGCGCGCAACGGGAAGTTCTACTGGTACGTCCCGGTGCGCCAGCGCTCCAACGGGCAGATGGTCATCGGGGTCGGGGTGGCGGACAGCCCGACCGGGCCGTTCCGCGACGCGCTCGGTCGACCACTCGTCGGCAACAACGAGATCGATCCGAGCGTCTTCATCGACGACGACGGGCAGGCGTACCTGTACTGGGGGAACCCGGGCCTGTGGTACGTGAAGCTGAACCAGGACATGATCTCGTACTCCGGCAGCGCGACGCGCATCCCGCTCACGACGGCGGGGTTCGGCACCCGTAACGGCAATGCGAGTCGGCCGACCCTGTATGAGGAGGGGCCGTGGGTGTTCAAACGCAACGGGTTGTACTACAACGTTTTCGCGGCCGAGTGTTGCTCGGAGTTCATCGCGTACTCCACCGCGACCGGGCCGACCGGGCCGTGGACGTACCGGGGAACGATCATGCCGCGGCAGGGCGCCAGCTTCACCAATCACGCTGGTGTCATCGACTTCCAGGGTGGCTCGTACTTCTTCTACCACAACGGGGCGTTGCCCGGTGGTAGCGGTTACACCCGTTCGGTCGCGGTGGAGAAGTTCAGCTACAACTCCAACGGCACGATTCCGACCATCAACATGACCACCACTGGAGCGCCGCAGGTGGGCACGCTGAACCCGTACGTGCGCCAGGAGGCCGAAACGATCGCCTGGGGCTCGGGGATCGAGACCGAGGCGTCCAGCGAGGGCGGGATGAACGTCGGTTGGATCGAGAACGGTGACTACATCAAGGTCAAGGGTGTCGCGTTCGGAGCGGGCGCGACCTCGTTCAGCGCCCGGGTCGCATCGGCCACCAGCGGCGGCCGGATCGAGGTACGCCTCGACAGCGCCAGCGGCCCGACCGTGGGCACCTGCACCGTGGGCGGCACCGGCGGTTGGCAGACCTGGACCACCAGCACCTGCGCGGTGAGCGGAGCGACCGGCACCCACGATCTGTACCTGCGCTTCGCCGGTGGCAGCGGAAACCTGTTCAACATCAACTGGTGGCAGTTCAGCGGCACCGGCGGCAGCGCCAACCTGCTCACCAACAGTGACGTGGAGAACGGCACGACGGGTTGGGGTGTGCACGGCAGTGGAACTCTCGCCCGGAACACCAGCGTCGCGCACGGCGGCAGCGGATCGCTGTCGATCACCGGCCGGACCGGCGCGTGGAACGGTCCCGGTCAGGACGTGACCGCCAAGCTCACCAACGGCAAGAGCTACACCACCAACGTCTGGGTACGCGCACAGAGCGGCACCCCGTCGGCGAAGGCGACGCTGTCGCTGACCGCGAACGGCACGACGAGCTACCTCCAGCTGACCCCGGCGGCGGGTGTGAACGTCAACGGCTGGACCCTGCTCACCGGTACGACGACCGTGTCGTGGAGCGGCACGTTGTCCAGTGCCACCTTCTATGTGGAGACGACGGAAGGCACCGACGGTTTCCTCGTCGACGACGTCTCGTTCCAGTGACCGGCGCTGCCGGAGCCGTCCTCGTTCGGCTCCGGCAGCACGCCGACGCGCCCTGCCGGAGCACACCGGGCTCGGCCCGGTTCGTTACGACTTGACGAACGGCATGTTATCGCTCACAGTCGATGGTTGAGGGCGGCCGCACCTGTGGTTCACCGGGCGAACCTGCTGTGGCCCCTCGGAACGCGACGTCCGCCCAGGGCATGCCGGACGTCGGGTCAGGACTCCCCGCACTGCTGCCGCGACGGCGACCGCTGCTGCCATCTCTGATTTCGCATGAGCAGATTCGGGCGCTGCGCCGCCATCGCCGCACCACCACAGAGAAGGAATCCGGATGAATCACAGAAGAGCCCTGCGAGCGGCGGTGACCATCGCAGTCACCGGCGTTCTCGCCGCCGGGATGACGATGACACTGACCTCCACGGCCAGCGCCGGCACGACCCTCGGGGCCTCGGCCGCCGAGAAGGGCCGCTACTTCGGCGCTGCTGTCGCGACGGGCAAGCTGTCCACCAGCGTTTACACCACGATTTTGAACCGCGAGTTCAACAGTGTCGTGGCCGAGAACGAGATGAAGTGGGATGCCACCGAGCCGCAGCAGGGTCGGTTCAGTTACACCGGTGGTGATCGTTTGGTCAGTCACGCGCAGGCCAACGGCATGAGCGTGCGGGGTCACGCGTTGCTGTGGCATCAGCAGCAGCCGGGCTGGGCCCAGGGCATGTCCGGTAGCGCGTTGCGCAACGCGGCGATCAACCACGTGACGCAGGTGGCGACGCACTTCCGCGGCAAGATTCACTCGTGGGACGTGGTGAACGAGGCGTTCGCCGATGGTGGTTCTGGTGGGCGGCGGGACTCGAATCTGCAGCGCACCGGTAATGACTGGATCGAGGCGGCGTTCCGGGCGGCGCGGGCGGCGGATCCG
>NZ_JBAKHR010000003.1:0-148269 GCF_036902955.1 Micromonospora sp. CPCC 205558 | reverse complement strand
CCGCTGGCCGGCACCCGCAACCCGGGGTGCCGGCCAGCGGCCTTTCCGCTACGTCCAACCACCAAACCCCACCAAACCGACCACCAGACGCCACCCCCCGAGACGCCCACCCCCGAGACCCCGCCCACCCCGAGACGCCGAGCGACCACCTGGTGCCCGACGCCGAACGCCGACGCGGATAGGCGACCGCCAACCGCCAACCGCCGTCCGCCAACCGCCGACCACTGACCGCCGACCCGGACCGCCAACCGCCGAGGCGGACCGCCGACCACCGACCACCGACCACCGACCACCAAACGGCGACCACCGACCGCCAAACGGCGACGCGGACCGGCGACCGCCGGCCGCGATGGGGGATCTCGCGCGGCAGGGACCCCTGGGCGGAGGCGGACGGCGTCACCAAGCGGGCTTCGTTTGTAGATCTTGGACACTTTCCGTCCTGAGCGAACGGAAAATGTCCAAGATCTAGATGCCGCGTCCGAAGATCGCCGGTCGACCCGAAGGACAGTCGCGGAAACCTGCGGGCCAGGTCAGGGACGCAGCCAGCGGACCCGCACGGCACGTCGCCCACGGACCCGCAGGCCAGGTCGCCTACAGAAAACCGCTCCCGCACGAACGGGTCGGGACACAGGCCACCGAGCATGTCGGGACACAGAACCGACCCACACAGCAGGTCAGGACACAGACCACCGACCCACACGACCAGGTCGGGGACCAGACCCCACCGACCCGCACAACCGGGTCGGGACACAAACCACTGACCCACACGACCAGCTCGTGGACCAGACCACCAACCCGCACGACCAGGTCGGACAGAGACCACCGACCCACACAGCAGGTCGCGAGCACAGCCACCGACGGCCCCGGGGCGCGACGCTGTGCCGGGGTCAGCGGACGGTGACGGTGACGGTATGCCAGCCGGTGGCGCCGTCCGGGACGACGTCCTGCGTACGCTCGGTTTGGGTTTCACCGGTCGCATCCGTCGCTCGGACCTGAAGCCGGTGATCGCCCGGCGTGGCGTCCCAGCGCCAGGACCACTGCACCCAGGTGTCCACGGACACGGTGGGGGCCAGTGTGGCCTCCTGCCACTGGCCGTCGTCGACACGTACCTCGACTCGGCGGATGCCTCGGTGCTGCGCCCAGGCGACCCCGGCGACGGTCACCGGCCCGGCGGTCAGCCGGTTGCGTCTCCGGGGGGTGTCAATCCGCGACTGGGTCTTGATCGGCCCTTGACGGGACCATCCGCGCGGCACCCAGTACGCGTCGAAGTCAGCGAACCGGGTCAACTCCAGTTCGGTCACCCATTTGCAGGCCGACACGTAGCCGTAGAGGCCGGGAACCACCATCCGGACCGGGAAGCCGTGCTCGACCGGCAGCGGCTCGCCGTTCATCCCGACGGCCAAGAGTGCGTCCCGCCCGTCGCGCAGTGCGGCGGTGGGGGTACCGCAGGTCCAGCCGTCGACCGACCGACCTACGACCTGGTCGGCATCGTCGTCGGGTTCGACCTCGTCGAGCAGTTCCCGAAGGGGTACGCCGAGCCAGCGGGCGTTGCCGATCAGGTCCCCACCCACCTCGTTGGAGACGCAGGCCAGGGTGACGTACCGCTCGACCAACGGTCGGGCCAGCAGATCCGCGTAGCTGTAGGTGCGCTCCTTACCGACCCGCCCGTGGATCCGCAGCTGCCAGGTGTCCGGGTCGACCTGGGGCACCACCAGCGCGGTGTCGATCCGGTAGAAGCCGAAGTTCGGGGTGACGTACGGCGCTAGTTGGGCCAGCGAGAGGTTCGCGCCGGCCGGCACTGCCGGTGCGGGAGCGACCGGCGCGGGCAGGCGGATCGCGTCCCGGGCTGCGGACACGCCGCGCCGACCCGCCAGCCAGCGCCCGCCGAGACCGGCCACCACGGCCGTGCCGAGCAGTACCCCACTTCCGGTGAGGAACCGCCGCCGCGATTCCGGGTCCACGTCGGCGGGCCCGACCGGCTCGACCGCCGGCGTCGGCCCGGCGGAAGACACCGGCGCCGGCCCAGCGGGAGACCCGGAGGTCGGCCCGGCGGGCGACACGGGCGCCGGCTCAGCGGGAGACCCGGAGGTCGGCCCAGCGGGAGGCCCAGAGGCCGGCCCAGCCGGAGACACCGGCGCCGGCCCGGCGGGAGACCCGAAGGGAGGCCCGGAGGCCGGCCGGGCGGGCGACACCGGGCCAGCGGACGGCGTGGGTGGTGACCAGGACCAGGGGTTCATCTCGAACGGTCCGGCGATGAACAGCCAGAGCACCAGGCCGCCGAGACCGGCGCCGACCAGGGACGGCAGTGCGTCGGCGAGGTTCGCCCCGGAGCGGGTCAACGCGGCGGCCACGCCGATGGCGCCGAACGCGCCAATGCCGGCCAGGCCGAGGGCCAGCCGACGAACCGCCAGTACGCCGAGCAGCGCGGCGAAGCCGCCCAGCAACACGGCCGTGCCGACCAGGAGCGCAATCTTGTCGGCGGTGCCGAAGAAGTCGATGGCGAGTTGCTTGAGTGACTCGGGGACGGCGTCGACGATGACCCCGCCGACCGCGACCAGGGGCGCCGACCGGGGGCCGGTCAGCACCGCGACCGGTTCGGCGATCCCGATCGCGACGGCGGCGGCGGTGATTCCGGCCAGCGCGGCGTACCGCCGTGACGTGGTGCTCATCGGCCCAGTGTGCGCGATCATCTCGCCGGGTCGCCAACAACGTCAGCGTTCGGTAATGACCTGTCCGACGGCAGAAACGAGCCGGGGCGCACCGCCGTACGGCGGTGCGCCCCGGAACGGGTGTCGCTACCGGATCAGAAGCCCGGGCCGTGCTGGTGGCCGTGACCGTGGCCGTGCCCACCGGCGGCGGCCGGTTCGGCCTGCTCCGGCTTCTCGACCACGAGGCTCTCCGTGGTGAGCAGCAGACCGGCGATCGAGGCGGCGTTGGTGACCGCGTTGCGGGTCACCTTCACCGGGTCGATGATGCCGGACTTGACCAGGTCGACGTACTCGCCCTTGGCGGCGTCGAGGCCGTTGCCCCAGGTGAGGTCGGCGACCTTCTGGGTCACGACGTAGCCGTCGTGACCGGCGTTCTGGGCGATCCAGCGCAGCGGCTCGACGAGCGCCTTGCGCACGACCGAGACACCGACCTTCTCGTCACCGGTGAAGCCCAGGTCGTCGTCGAGCACCGAGAGGATCTGCACCAGGGCGGCGCCGCCGCCGGGCACAGTGCCCTCCTCGACCGCAGCCTTGGTCGCCGCGATGGCGTCCTCGATGCGGTGCTTGCGCTCCTTCATCTCGACCTCGGTCGCCGCGCCGGCCTTGATGACGGCGATGCCACCGGAGAGCTTCGCCAGCCGCTCGGCCAGCTTCTCCCGGTCCCACTCGGAGTCGGAGGCCTCGATCTCCTTGCGGATCTGGGACACCCGGTCGGCGACGTCGGCCTTCTGGCCACCGCCGTCGACGATCGTGGTGTTCTCCTTGTCGACCACGACGCGCCGGGCGGTGCCGAGCACCTCCAGGCCGACCTGGTCGAGCTTGTAACCCAGCTCCGGGGCGACCAGCTCGGCGCCCGTGGAGATCGCGATGTCCTGGAGCATCGCCTTGCGCCGGTCACCGAAGCCCGGGGCCTTGACCGCGCAGACCTTGAGGGTCTTGCGCAGCGAGTTGACCACCAGGGTGGAGAGCGCCTGGCCGTCCACGTCCTCGGCGATGATCAGCAGGGGCTTGCTGTTCTGCAGGACCTTCTCCAGCAGCGGCAGCAGCTCCTCGATCGCCGAGATCTTCTGGGTGGTGACCAGGATGTACGCGTCCTCAAGGACGGACTCCTGACCCTCCAGGTCGGTGACGAAGTTCGGCGAGATGAAGCCCTTGTCGAACTGGAGACCCTCGGTCACGTCCAGTTCGGTGGTGAGCATCGAGCCTTCCTCGACGGTGATGACACCGTCGCGACCGACGCGCTCCATCGCCTCGGCGATCAGGTCGCCGATCGTGGAGTCCTGCGCGGAGATCGTCGCCACGTTCGCGATCGACTCCTTGCTGGTGACCTCGGCGGCACGGCCGAGCAGCGCCTCGGAGACCTTGACGGCCGCCGCGTCGATGCCCCGCTTGAGGCCGGCCGGGTTGGTCCCGGCGGTCACGTTGCGCAGACCCTCGCGGACCATGGCCTGGGCCAGCACGGTCGCGGTGGTGGTCCCGTCGCCGGCGACGTCGTTGGTCTTGGTCGCCACCTCCTTGACCAGCTGCGCGCCAAGGTTCTCGTACGGGTTGGTGAGCTCGATCTCCTTGGCGATGGTCACACCATCGTTGGTGATCGTCGGCGCACCGAATTTCTTGTCCAGGACGACGTTGCGCCCGCGCGGGCCGAGGGTGACCTTGACCGCGTCCGCGAGGGCGTTGACACCGTGCTCCAGCAGGTGCCGGGCGTCGTCCGAGAAGCTCAGGATCTTCGCCATTAATGTCCCTTCGAAGCGCCATTGCCCCGGCCCGGCGAGCCGGACCGGGGCAATGGAACTGATCGGTTGCTTACTTCTCGATGACCGCGAGGACGTCGCGGGCGGAGAGCACCAGGTACTCCTCGCCGGCGTACTTGACCTCGGTGCCGCCGTACTTCGAGTAGAGGACGGTGTCGCCGACCTGCACGTCAACCGGAACCCGGTTGCCGTTGTCGTCGACGCGCCCCGGGCCCACAGCGAGGACGGTGCCCTCCTGCGGCTTCTCCTTGGCGGTGTCGGGGATCACGATGCCCGACGCCGTGGTGGTCTCAGCCTCGTTCGCCTGGACCACGATGCGGTCCTCGAGCGGCTTGATCGCAACCTTGGTCGCGGTAGTCACGGGCATACCCTCCTGGGGTACTGGTTTCGTTGCTGGCCAGCGGGGCTGACCAGCGTCAATCTGCCTCATGCCACCGGGCGGTGCCGTCGTCGCGGGTGCCGGTCCGCCTGGCGTGCGCACCCGGGTCGCGAGACCCGGAAGCTGGCACCCTCAGGGTGAGAGTGCTAATCGCAGGTTATTCCGTGGCTAGCACTCCGTCAAGGAGAGTGCCAGCGCGTCGCCCCGCCAGGCAGGATTTTCGGCTCGGCCGGGACAATGGCCGGGTGGATCTCGATCAGCTGGCGGCGCTGCGTACCCCCGAGGGGTCGGCCGCGCTCACGGCGGCGGCCGGGCTGGCCGGCGGTGACCCGCTGGCCGCGGCCTCGGCGCTGCGCGCGGCCGGGGTGCCGCCGACGCTGGCCGCGGCGGCACTCACCCAGGCCGAGCTGCGCCACCGGGCGGTCGGCAAGTTCGGCTCGGCCGCCGCTGGGATGTTCCTCACCCGGCCCGGCCTGGAGCAGGCCACCCGCCGGGTGGTTGCCGACCGTCGGGCCGCCCGGTTGTACGCGGCCGGCGTGCGCACCCTGGCCGACCTCGGGTGCGGGCTGGGTGCCGACGCGCTGGCCGCCGCCCGTGCCGGCATCCGGGTGTACGGGGTGGAGGCCGACCCGGTGACCGCCGCGATGGCCGCCGCCAACGCCACGGCGGCAGGCCTGGCCGAGCTGTTCACCGTCGAGTGCGGCGACGCCACCGGGTTCGACGTGTCCCGGGTCGACGGGGTCTTCTGCGATCCGGCCCGCCGGGCGACCGGCACCGGACGACGGATCTTCGATCCGCGCGCCTACTCGCCACCGTGGGACTTTGTCACCGGGCTGGCCGAACGGGTGCCGCGCACCGTGGTGAAGGTGGCGCCGGGCCTGGACCACGCGCTCATCCCGGCCGGCGCGGAGGCGGAGTGGGTCGGCGTGGACGGCGACCTGGTCGAGGCGGCGCTCTGGTGCGGCGAGCTGGCGGAGGCGCCCCGCCGCGCCACCCTCTACCGACAGCGGGGCGCCGAGGCCCACCGTCACCAGCTCACCGGGTCGGGTGCCGCCGAGGCGCCGGTCGGGCCGGTGCGCCGCTACCTGTACGACCCGGACCCGGCGGTGGTCCGCGCGCACCTCGTCGCCGAACTGTCCACCGAACTGGACGCCACCCTGGGCGATCCGAGCATCGCCTACCTCTACGCCGACCAGCCGACCCGCACCCCGTACGCGCGCTGTCTGGAGATCACCGACGTGCTGCCGTTCTCGCTCAAGCGCCTGCGGACGCTGCTGCGCGAGCGCGGCGTGGGCCGGGTGGAGATCCTCAAGCGGGGTTCGGCGCTCACTCCGGAGCAGCTCCGGCGGGACCTGCGGCTGGCCGGGGACGAGGCGGCGAGTCTGGTGCTCACCCGGGTCGACGGCGCACCGACGGTGCTGATCGGGCGGCCGGCCCACTAACGTCGTCGCTGTGGCAGGACAGGGCACACCGGCAACGGCACTGTTGGTCAAGCGGGGGATCGCACATCGCACCCATCCGTACCGGGTGTCGCCGGACGCCCCCAACTACGGCGCGCTGGTGGCGGTGGCGCTCGGCGTGGCGCCGGAGCGCGTGTTCAAGTCGCTGGTGACCGAGGTCGACGGTGCGCTCACCGTGGCGGTCGTTCCGGTGACCGGCGAGCTGGATCTCAAGGCGCTCGCGGCGGCGGTCGGCGGCAAGCGTGCCGCGCTGGCCGAGCGGGCGGTCGCCGAGCGGGCGACCGGCTACGTACGCGGTGGGATCAGCCCACTCGGGCAGCGTCGGCGGTTGCCCACCGTGCTCGACGAGTCCGCGCTGGATCTGCCGACGATCTATGTCTCGGCCGGTCGGCGCGGTCTACAACTCGAACTGGCCGCGGCGGATCTGGTGGCGCTGACCGACGCCCGCACGGCGGCGTTGCAGACCCACTGACGGCAGTCGTTACGTCGACTCCCTCGTGGGATGCCCGGGGAGTAACAGTCGCGTTGCTGAATTGTTATCGCTCCCAACAAACTAGGCACCTGCGCGGTCTTGTGGAGCCGGTGTGACGCGAAATACGTTGCCGGACACAACAAAACAACACCTCCCCCACCTCCGAAAGGACCCTGCACATGCGTAAGGGGCTCCTCACCATCGCCGCCGTGGGCCTGCTCACGACCGGCGGCTTGACCGCCTGCGGCGACGACGCCGGCACCGGCTCGGCCGACTCCAAGAAGACTCCCAAGATCGGCGTGATCCTTCCGGACAGCAAGTCCTCCCCCCGCTGGGAGACGGCGGATCGCCGCTTCCTGGAGGAGGCGTTCAAGGCCGCCGGCGTCCAGTCCGACATTCAGAACGCCCAGAACGACAAGGCCGCCTTCCAGACCATCGCCGACCAGATGATCACCGGCGGCGTCACCGCCCTCATGATCGTCAACCTGGACTCCGGCACCGGCAAGGCCGTGCTCGACAAGGCCAAGTCGCAGGGCATCGCCACCATCGACTACGACCGGCTCACCCTCGGCGGCTCCGCCCAGTACTACGTCAGCTTCGACAATGAGACCGTCGGCAAGCTCCAGGGCGAGGGCCTGGCGAAGTGCCTGACTGAGAAGGGCGCCAAGAACCCCGTCGTGGCGTACCTGAACGGCTCCCCCACCGACAACAACGCCACCCTGTTCAAGGCCGGCTACGACTCGGTACTCAAGCCGAAGTTCGACTCCAAGGAGTACACCAAGGGCCCGGACGACGCCGTGCCGGGCTGGGACGGCCCCACCGCCGCGACCATCTTCGAGCAGCAGCTCACCGCGACCAAGGGCAAGATCGACGGTGTGCTGGCCGCCAACGACACTCTCGGCAACGCCGCCATCTCGATCCTGAAGAAGAACAAGATCAACGGCAAGGTGCCGGTGACCGGCCAGGACGCCAGCGTGGAGGGCCTGCAGAACATCCTCGCCGGTGACCAGTGCATGACCGTCTACAAGGCAGTCCGGGAAGAGGCCAAGGCCGCCGCGGACCTGGCCATCGCGCTGGCCAAGGGCGAGAAGAAGGACACCGGCCAGTCCGTGAAGGACGGTGACCGCGACGTCCCCTCGGTGCTGCTCACCCCGAAGGCCATCTACAAGGACAACGTCAAGGACGTCATCGCCGACGGCTACGCGACCAAGGAGCAGGTCTGCACCGGGGCGTACGCCAAGTTCTGCGCCGAAGCCGGCATCAGCTGACCGACGCCGCAGTACCCGCCGGAACGACCACCGCCGCCCGGCACGGGAGCACCCTCCCGTGCCGGGCGGCGCCCGCCGGACGGGCCCCGACCCTCCCTTAAGAAGGAGACCCCGTGTCCGCGACCCCCCTGCTGGAACTCCGCGGGATCGACAAGAGCTTCGGTCCCGTCCAGGTGCTCCGCGACGTCGCCCTGAGCGTCCACCCGGGCGAAGTGACCGCACTGGTCGGCGACAACGGCGCCGGCAAGTCGACCCTGGTGAAGTGCATCAGCGGCATCTACCCCACCGACGCCGGTGAGGTCCTGTTCAACGGCGAACAGGTGCACATCGGCAGTCCCCGCGACGCCGCCACGCTCGGCATCGAGGTCGTCTACCAGGACCTCGCGCTCTGCGACAACCTGGACATCGTGCAGAACATGTTCCTCGGCCGGGAGAAGCACAGCGGCATCGTCCTGGACGAGCCGACAATGGAACAGCTCGCCGCCGAGACCCTGGCGGGGCTCTCCATCCGCACCGTCACCTCGCTTCGCCAGCACGTCTCCAGCCTCTCCGGCGGTCAGCGCCAGACCGTGGCCATCGCCAAGGCGGTGCTCTGGAACAGCAAGCTCGTCATCCTGGACGAGCCGACCGCCGCCCTGGGCGTGGCACAGACCGCCCAGGTCCTCGAACTCGTCCGTCGCCTCGCCGACAACGGCCTGGCAGTGGTGCTCATCTCGCACAACATGAACGACGTCTTCGCCGTCTCCGACCGGATCGCCGCGCTGTACCTCGGCCAGATGGTCGCCCAGGTGAAGACCACCGACATCACTCACGCCCAAGTGGTTGAGCTGATCACCGCAGGGCGCTCGGGCGGGCTCGGTCTCGCCACCGACCCGGGCAGCAACGGCGACGGCCCGCAGCCGGCCGACTCGATTCCAGGAGGCGTCCGATGACCACCACCGCCGTGCGGAAGGACGGCCCCGCGGCCGTCACACCGCCGCCGACCGTCGGGAGCCACGTCCGCAACTACGTGAGCCGGGTACGCGGTGGCGACGTCGGCGCGCTACCGGCCGTGCTCGGCCTGATCGTGCTCTGCACCGTCTTCGCCGTCATGCGGCCGACGTCGTTCCTGTCGGCAGGCAACTTCGCGAACCTCTTCACCCAGGGCGCGGCGGTCACGCTGATCGCGATGGGCCTGGTCTTCGTGCTGCTGCTCGGCGAGATCGACCTCTCCGCCGGCTTCGCCAGCGGTGTCTGCGCGGCGGTACTGGCCAACGTGGTCACCGTACTCGGCTACCCCTGGTGGGTCGCTGTCCTCGCTGCGGTCGCCACCGGTGTCATCATCGGCACCACGCTCGGGATGCTGGTCGCGAAGATCGGCATTCCGTCCTTCGTGGTCACTCTCGCCGGCTTCCTCGCCTTCCAGGGCGTCGTGTTGCTGCTCGTGCAGGAGGGCACCAACATCTCCGTCCGCGACGAGGTGCTGGTCGCCATCGCCAACCGCAACCTCGCCCCCGCGCTGGGCTGGGCGCTGACCGCCGTCGCCGTCGTCGGCTACGCGGCGGTGCAACTGCTACGCCACCGCAACCGGGCGGCCCGTGGTCTGATCACCGACCCGATCGCGGTGGTGGCGCTGCGGATCGGCGGGCTCGCCGTCATCCTCGGCACGGCGGTGTACGTGCTCAACCTGGAGCGCAGCCGCAACGTCCTCATCGTCTCGCTCAAGGGCGTGCCGATCGTGGTGCCGATCATCGCGGTGCTGCTGGTCATCTGGACCTTCGTGCTCCAACGCACCAGCTACGGCCGGCACATCTACGCCGTGGGCGGCAACCGGGAAGCGGCCCGCCGGGCCGGCATCGGAGTCGACCGGATCCGGATCTCGGTCTTCATGATCTGCTCGTCCATGGCGGCCGTCGGCGGCATCGTGGCGGCCAGCCGGGCCAACTCGGTCGACCCGAACACGGGGGGCAGTAACGTACTGCTCTACGCGGTCGGCGCGGCGGTGATCGGCGGCACCAGCCTCTTCGGCGGCAAGGGCCGGGTCCTCGACGCAGTGCTCGGCGGCGCGGTCGTCGCGGTCATCGAAAACGGAATGGGCCTGATGGGGTACAGCGCAGGAGTCAAGTACGTGGTCACCGGCGTCGTCCTCCTCCTCGCCGCCAGCGTCGACGCGCTCTCCCGCCGCCGCGCGGCAGCCACCGGCACCCGCTGACCGCGCGGGAGGTAGCACCAGCATGCGCCCAGGACCGAGCCAGGATGACGTCCGACGGCAGAACCTCGGGGCCCTGCTGCGGCACGTGCACGTCCACGGGGCGACCACGCGCGCCGAACTGACCACAACGCTGGGCCTCAACCGCAGCACCATCGGCGCGCTCACCGCCGACCTGTCCGCAGTGGGACTGGTCAGCGAGGGCGCGCCAAAGGAAACCGGCCGGGCCGGTCGACCGTCACTTGTCGTCCGGCCCGAGTCGGCTCGGGTGTACGCGTACGCGTACTCGGTGGAGGTGGACCGGCTGCGCGCGGCCCGGGTCGGGCTGGGTGGCGCGGTCCTGGACCGGCGGGATCTGGACCGGCCGCGCGGCCTGCTGGCCGCGGAGGCCGCGCCGCTGCTGGCCGGCGCGGTCAAGGAGATGCAGCAGATGGTGCCGGCGGACGCGATCTGCGTCGGTGCCGGCGTCGCGGTCTGCGGCATGGTCCGCCGCGACGACGGCCTGGTCCGACTCGGCCCCGCCACCGGTTGGGTGGACGAACCGATCGGCGCCACCCTCGCCGACGAGTTGGGCATCGACGTGCCGATCACAGTGGGCAACGTGGCCGACGTCGCCGCGTTCGCCGAGCACGCACGAGGTGTGGCGGCGGGTTGCGACAACGTCCTCTACCTGTACGGCGACGTCGGCGTGGGTGCCGGCATCATCGCCGGTGGGCGTCGACTGACCGGGCACGGTGGGTACGGCGGCGAGGTCGGCCACATGAAAGTGGTCCGTGACGGCCGGCCCTGCGAGTGTGGCGCCCGGGGCTGCTGGGAGACCGAGATCGGTGAGCACGGCCTCCTGCGCGCCGCCGGACGCTCCGAGGCCCGGGGCCGCGACGCGCTGCTGGAGGTCTTCGACGCGGCCGACCGGGGAGACGCCCGGGCCCAGACGGCGGTCCGCCAGGCCGGCGACTGGCTCGGCTTCGGGGTGGCCAACCTGGTCAACGTCTTCAACCCCGAGATGGTCATCTTCGGTGGGACCATGCGTGACCTCTACCTCGCGGCGGCTGCCCAGATCCGTAGTCGACTCAACTCCAACGCACTCGGTGCCTGCCTGGAGCACGTCCGGCTGCGCACACCGCAACTGGGGGCGGACGCGCCCCTGATCGGCGCCGCCGAGTTGGCCTTCGAACGGCTCCTCGCCGACCCCCTCGACGTGGGCTGATCCGCGTACGCTGTCCGGCGTGGATGTCGAGCTGCGCGCCTCCGACGACGACCGCAACCGGGTGGTCGCCGCGCTGCACCAGCACACTGCGGCGGGCCGGCTGACCCTGGACGAGTTCTCCGAGCGGGCCGGTGCGGTGTGGACGGCCCGCACCCTCGGTGACCTGGCCGCGCTGACCCGCGACCTACCGGCCCTGCCGGACCCGATCGTCGACGCCGGCCCGGTCGGGCGCGGGCGTCAGGAGTTGCTGATGGTCTTCGCCGCCGCGGCGCTCACCCTGCTGCTGCTCGGCGGCCTGCTCGCCGTCACCCGCTGATCCGGGTCGCCGTGCGATGAACTGATCGCACGATCAGTCCGTACCAGTGGGCGGACGGGCAACCGGCACGGTACGGCTGCCGGTCCAGACGCGTTCCGGTCCGGACCGAGGAGGCACCACAGACATGGCACCGCTCAGATCAGCCCATCGCCGACTGGGCACCCGGACCAACCGAGCGGCTTTGCTGCTCATCGCGATCATCGCGGGGGTCGGTGTCCTGCCCGGCGTGGCCGTCGCCGCGCCCGCCGGCGGCCAGCAGCTCAACGCCGCCGACATGACACTGCTCAACGGGGTGCGGCTGGCCGGGCTGTGGGAGATGCCAGCCGGCCAGATGGCCGCCGAGAAGGGGCAGTCGGCCAAGGTCCGGGAGATCGGCGCCGGCATCGCGAACGAGCACCAGAAGCTCGACGAACTCGTCGTGGAAGCGGCCAACAAACTCGGCGCGACCATCCCCTCCGAGCCGACGGCCGAGCAGAAGGGCTGGCTGGCGGAGATGCAGAAGGCCTCCGGTGCCCGGTTCGACCAGATCTTCGTCACCCGGCTCCGGGTCGCCCACGGCAAGATCTTCCCGGTGATCGGGGCGGTACGGGCCAGCACCCGGGACGCCACCGTCCGCAAGCTCTGCGAGGACGCCAACGGATTCGTCCAGCACCACATGCAGATGCTGGAGAGCACCGGCCTGGTCCGCTGGCCGGAACTGCCGCCGGCCGCGCTGCCCGCCCCGGGTGAGGACGGGCTGCTGGCCGCCGCCTCCGCCAACACCGGCCCGCAGGTCGGGGTCAGCAGCACCGTCGTCTGGCTGGTCTTCCTCGCCGCACTGGGCACGGGCGGAATCGCCACGTACCGGATGTTGCGCCGCAGCTGACGGTCAGCGGTGGCAGTGGTTGGTGGCTCGCGTCAGCGGTCGACCTGGGTGAAGTCCCAGGAGTGCGGGGCGCGGGCCACCAGCAGGGCTGGCGGGTCTGGCAGCGGGCGGGGGTTGCTGCGCCACTTGGAGATGACCACGACACGGTGGTCGGTGGAGGAGAAGACCTCGCTGGAGACGTGGAGCGGGTCGTGCTCCAACTCGGGCAGGGCGGTGTCGCACACCCAGGTGATCAGGTCGGCGACGCCGTACGCCTCGGCGCGCGCCTCCCACATCCGCACGATCATGTCCGCCGCTCCCGTCACACGCTGACCGTGGTCAGCGGCAGTGCCGAATCGGCTGGCAGATCCAGTCGGCTCGGCGCGACCCCGGCGGCGACCAGGTGCGAACCGAGCGCGGCCACCATCGCGCCGTTGTCGGTGCAGAGCTTCGGCCGGGGGACCCGGACCTGGATGCCGTACTTCTCGGCCCGCTGCTCGGCCATCGCCCGCAGTCGCGAGTTCGCCGCCACTCCCCCGCCGATGACCAGGGTCTCAATGCCCTGGGCGCGGCAGGCGGCGAGCGCCTTGCTGGTCAGGACGTCACAGACCGCCTCCTGGAAGGACGCGGCCACGTCGGCCACCGGCACCGGCTCGCCGGCACGCTGACGGGCCTCGACCCACCGGGCGACCGCCGTCTTCAGGCCGGAGAACGAGAAGTCGTACCGGTGGGCGGCGAGATCCTTCGCGGCGGTCAGGCCGCGGGGGAAGGCGATCGCTGCGGCGTCGCCGGCCCGGGCCTCCCGGTCGATGGGCGGGCCACCCGGGAACGGCAACCCGAGCAGCCGGGCGACCTTGTCGAACGCCTCCCCGGCCGCGTCGTCGATGGTGGCGCCCAGCGGGGTGACGCCCCGGGCCAGGTCGTCGACGAGCAGGAGGGACGAGTGGCCGCCGGACACCAGGAGCGCGATGGCGGGTTCGGGCAGCGGGCCGTGCTCAAGGGTGTCCACCGCGACGTGGGCGGCGAGGTGGTTGACACCGTAGACGGGTTTCTCGGCGGCGACCGCGTACCCCTTGGCGGCGGCGACGCCGACCAGCAGGGCGCCGGCCAGCCCAGGCCCGGAGGTGACCGCGATCGCGTCGATGTCGGCCAGCGTGACGCCGGCCTCGGTCAGTGCCCGGTCCATGGTCGGCACGATGGCCTCCAGATGTGCCCGGCTGGCCACCTCCGGCACCACACCCCCGAACCGGGCGTGCTCCTCGACGCTGGAGGCGAGCGCGTCGGCCAGCAGGGTGTGCCCCCGCACGATGCCGACGCCGGTCTCGTCGCAGGAGGTTTCGATACCCAGGATCAGTGGTTCGTCAGCCATGGTCGCGTGGTCCGTCCCCGGTCGGCTCGGCGTCGCGCCGCATGACCAGCGCGTCGGTGTTGCTTGGTTGGTAGTAGCCGCGCCGCACCCCGATCGGCTCGAAGCCGTACGTCGCGTAGAGCCGCTGGGCTGCGGCGTTGTCGACGGCGACCTCCAGCAGGGTGCTGCGGGCCTCGCGCCGGACCGCCTCGGCGAGCAACTCCTCCAGCAGGGCGCGGCCCACGCCGCGCCGTTGGGCGTCCCGGCGGACGGCGATGTTCTGCACCCAGACCTCGTCCGGCGGTGCGCCGGCGAGCCCGGCGTAGCCGAGCACCGAACCGTCCGGGTCGACGGCGACCCGGTAGTGGTGCCCGTTCGCGAGCTCGCTCCAGAACATGGCGGGCGACCACTGCTCAGCGCCGAAGAGGTCCGCCTCGATCGGCAGCACGTCGCCGATGTGCCACCAGCGGAACGGTTCGAGTCGTACCGCCGTCATGGCAGGACCGGTTTGCGGCCAGTCGCCGCGACCGCGTCGGGGCGGCGCAGGTAGAGCGGGGTGAGCCGCTCACCGGGCGCGCCTGCCCGGATCCGCTCGGCGGCGAGCAACGCCAGCACTGTCGCGTCCGGGTAGCGCGGCTCGACCCGAACGGGCAGGTCCAGGACCTCGGCGTACCGGTGCGCCCCGTCACCGACCGCGATCGTCGCGCCCAGTTCGCGGGCGCGCGCGGCGGCGACCGCCGGCGCGGACACCTCAGGCCCGAGGATTCGCTGGCCGGCGCCGTCGTAGACGGCCCAGTAGAGCTCCTTGCGCCGGGCGTCGCTGCCGGCCAGGACCGGCTCGCCGGACGCCGCCGGGTAGCCGATGGCGTCCAACGAACAGACGCCGTACGTGGGGATGCCGAGCACCTGACCCATTGTCGCGGCGGTGACCAGGCCGACCCGTAGCCCGGTGAACGGCCCCGGGCCGAGCCCGGCGACGATGGCGGTCAGGTCACGCGGGCGCGCGTCGGCGTCGGCGAGGACGGCGTCCACCTGGGGCGCGAGCAGCTCACCGTGCGCGCGGGCGTCGACCGTGCACCGGTGCGCCCGAGACGCCACACCGTCTGCCGAGACCTCCACCAGCGCCGCGGTGACCGCGGGGGTCGAGCTGTCCACCACGAGTACGAGCACGGTAAGCCAGCCTAGCCGCCCCGCCCTCGCGCCCCGGTCACGCCCCGCCCCGCCACCGCCCACGGCCCTCGCCCCTCCGCACGCCCGGGACCGCCGCCAAGCCCCTCCGCACGCCCTCGACCGCCGCCATAGCCCCTCCGCGCGGCCCGGACCGCCACCTAGCCCGGACGAGCCTGGAACCACATCCCCCAATGAGCGTGATGTCTGTGGGTCATCGTGATGACTCACAGACATCACGCTCATTGACGCAAGGCCCGCCATCCGCCGGCAAGTCGCCAATCTGCCGCAGAGGGATCGCGGGCCCCTCGACCCTGGTCCACCATGCCGGTATGTCATCGACTCGCCTCGTCACCCTTCTCGGTGCTGCCGTACGACAGCAACGACACCTGCGCGACCTGAACCAGCGTCAGCTAGCCGCGCTGGCCGGTGTCGACCAGGCAGCGGTGGCCCGGTTCGAACGCGGTGAGCGAGCGCCGACCATCCCGGTGCTGGAGCGGTTGCTTGCCGCTATGGACATGCAGTTGGTCGTTGGGGTTGAGCCGTTGGACGCGCACCTCGACGCCCGGATGGACGACCTGGCTGCCCGGCCGATCGCGGAGCGGATCGACGCGCTTGGCCTGGATGAGCTGCTGGATCGGCTCACCGACTTCCCGCAGGTGATCACCGGGTGCGCCGCAGCGCTGTTGCAGGGCGCGCCGGTGCCGGTCGACGCGCTGGAGATCGCCCTGCGCTGGCAGGACGCCAAACCGTTCACCCGCTGGCTGGAGACGAACTACGGCCAGCGGTGGAACGCCCGCTGGGGTGAATTCGGCGGAGTCTGGTTGGAGCCCGAGGAGCCGGGCGAACACCGGTGGTCGACCCGGTACGGCGAGATCAGGGCCACGATGTGCGACGAGCTACCCGAGACCATCGAGGTGCGCCACGGCGGGCGGAGTTACCAGGTGGTGCCGCTCGTCGAGCTGGAGCTGAGCGAGCCGCGCGCCGCCGAGTTGTTGCGCCGCTACCGGGACCGGCAGCTGGCCAGCGACGGCTGACCCAACTGCCGCCGGACCCGGCGGCCCGCCAACTCGGCCGGCCTCCAGCGACGCCGGCCGAGCGCCAACCCAGCCGAGCGCCAACCCAGCCGAGCGCCAGCTCAGCCGGCGGTGCGCTCCCAGTCGATGGTGGGCAGGCCGGCGTCGGCGAGTGCCTTGTTGGCGGCACTGAACGGGCGGCTGCCGAGGAAGCCGCGCGGGTTCATCGGGCTGGGGTGGCCCGCCTCCAGCACCACGTGCTGCGGATTGGTGACCAGCGCGGCCTTCTTACGGGCGTAGCCACCCCAGAGCAGGAAGACCACCCGCTCCGGTGCCGCGTCCAGTGCCCGGATTGTCGCGTCGGTGAACTCTTCCCAGCCGGCGTTGGCGTGCGAGCCAGGGGTGGCCTGCCGGACGGTCAGCACCGCGTTGAGCAGCAGCACACCCTGGGCGGCCCAACCGTTGAGGTTGCCGCTGCGCGGCTTGGGCACGCCCACGTCCTCGCCCAACTCCTTGAAGACGTTGCGCAACGACGGCGGCACCGTCACACCGTCGCGAACGCTGAAGCTCAACCCGTGCGCCTGCCCGGCCCGGTGGTAGGGATCCTGCCCGAGGATCAGCACCCGGGTGCCCTGCGGCGGGCAGAGCCGGTAGGCCGAGAACAGGTCCTCCAACGGGGGGAAGACGGTCTGCGTCGCGTACTCCCGGGCGACGAACTCGCCCAGCGCGGCCGTGCGGGCCGGGTCGAGGTGCGGGGTGAGCACGGCACGCCACTGCTCCGGCAGCAGGGCCAGCAGATCCAGGGCGGGGGCGTCGTCGGGCATCAGGAACCTCTCACAGCGCGGGTCGGTCTCCCGCACTCTAGGCATCGGGTACGACAGCCGCCGACCTAGCCCTGATCGGCGACCCGCCGACTAGCCCAGGTCGGCGAGCCGCCGGGCCCAATCGCCGCCGATCGGGTCCAGCTCGACGATGCGGGTGTCGTCGTCGCGGCGGTCGATACGAACCCGCAGATGCGCGTCCACCAACTGCTCCACCAGGCCCTCGCCCCACTCCACCACTGTCACCGAGTCGTCCACCGACGCGTCGAGGTCCAGGTCGTCGATCTCGGCGCGCGGATCGGTGGCGTCACCCAACCGGTACGCGTCGGCGTGCACCAGTGCCACCCGACCGCCCCGGGCCGGATCGGGTCGGTGCACCCGGGCGATCACGAAGGTCGGCGAGGTGATGTCCCCGAGGACACCGAGCCCGACGCCGATGCCCTGGGTGAGCGCGGTCTTGCCGGCACCCAACGGGCCGGTCAGCAACACCAGGTCGCCGGCGCGCAGCAGCCCGGCCAGCCGCCGGCCGAATTCCCGAGTGTCCTCGACGGCCGGCAGCTTGACGACGTGACTCACCGTTCCTCCCCGCTCTGCAATGACTCCAGGAACCGCGCCAGGGCGGCGTTGACCTCGTCCGCGTGTTCCAACATCACCACGTGACCGCTGTCCTTGATCTTCACGAACTCGGCGTGCGGCAACCGGCGGACGATCTCCTCGGAATGGGTGACCGGGGTGATCATGTCCTTGTCGCCGACCACCACCAGCACCGGAGTCGCCGCCAGCGCCGCCAGTGCCGGAAAGCGCGAATGGGTCGCCAGGGTGCGCAGGTAGCGGGTCACCGTGTCGGCCGACGTCCGGGAGTTCATCGCCTCCACGTAGGACACCAGCGACGGGCTGGGCTTGCGGGTGCCGAAGCCGTACTTGCGGGTCAACAGCCAGGCCACGTTCGACGTCGACTTGCGGGCCTTGTCGATCACCGGCCCGCCGTACCGGGTGGCGTTGCTGACCATGTAGAGCACCGGGCCACCGACCCGGCCGAGCAGGGCGGGCGCGACCAGCTTGGTCTCCGCGATGAGCCCGCCCGACGTGGCCATCAGCACGGTGCCCACCACCCGGTCGCCGAACAGCTCTCCGAACAGCTCGGCGAACGCCATGATGGTCATGCCGCCCATCGAGTGGCCGACCAGCACCAGCGGCCCGTCCGGTGCGGTCCGGTCGATCACCTGGCGCAGCGTCCGGCCGAGCACCGTGAGGTCGTACTCCCCGGTCTCCAGCCGGCCGGACCGGCCGTGACCGGGCTGGTCGTACGCCACGATCCGGTAGTCACCACGGGCGGCGAGCATCTGGCGCTGGAAGTGGAACGTCCCCATGTCCAGGCAGAAGCCGTGCACCAGCACCACTGTCGGGTGCCCCGGCACCGGCCGGGTCGGCTCGACGACTTCGACGTGGATGTCCGTGCCGTCCGGCAACTCCAGGCGGAACGCCTCGTCGTACCGCTGATCGTCGAACGTCTCGTGCGCGTAGCGGTCGGCCGGGTCGGCCTTGAGCCGGCGGACCAGGGTGCGCTCGGTCGCCACCCCAGCCGCCAGACCCGCCGCGGCCACCCCCACCGCCGCGCCGACGATCCCCGCGACCCGGCCCGCGGCCGTCCGCGGACGCGGAATGCGATAACTCATGACCGGTCGCCGTCGTAGACCCGGGGCACCCGTGTGCCGCCGAACCGGGTGACGATCTCGTAGTTGATCGTGCCGACCGCGTCGGCCCAGTCGTCAGCGGTCGGCTCGCCGTCGGCGCCGCTGCCGAAGAGCGTCGCCACGTCGCCGTCGGCCACCGGGTCGTCGCCGCAGTCGAGCACGAACTGGTCCATGCAGACCCGCCCCGAGATCGTCCGGCGTACGCCGCCGAGCTGCACCGGGCCGGTGTTGGACGCGTGCCGGGGGACCCCGTCGGCGTAGCCGAGCGGCACCACGGCCAGGTTCGCGTCGGCTTCCGTCGTGTAGGCGTGCCCGTAGGAGATGCCGGTGCCGGCGGGCACCCGCTTGGTGAGCATCACCCGGGCGCGGGCGCTCATCGCCGGCCGCAACCCGTACGTCTCGCCGGCCACCGGGGAGAGCCCGTAGATGGCCAGGCCCGGGCGGACCAGGTCGAAATGGGTATCCGGGCGGGTGAGGGTGGCGGCCGAGTTGGCGAGGTGCCGCCAGCGCGGGCGCAGCCCGGCCCGCTCGACCATGGCCAGCCCTTCGTGGAAGACGGCCAGTTGACGGTCGGTGGTGGGGTGACCGGGCGAGTCCGCGTACACGAAGTGGCTCCACACGCCGACCACCTCGACCAGGCCGTCGGCCTGCGCCTTCGCGGCGGCGTCGAGCAGCGCGGGCCAGTCGGCGACTGTCGCGCCGCCCCGGGACAACCCCGTATCGATCTTGAGGTGCAGACGGGCGGGACGCCCGGCGAGGCGACTCGCCTCGACCATCTCGTCCAGTTGCGCCAGGCTGGCCGCGCCCAGATCCACCCCGGCGCCGACCCCCTCGTGCAGCGGCAGCCCGGGCGCGAGCAGCCAGGCCAGCACCGGCACGGTCACCCCGCCCCGGCGCAGGGTGAGCGCCTCGTCGAGGGTGCAGACGCCGAGCCAGTCAGCGCCGGCGTCGAGGGCTGCGCGGGCGGCCGGGAGCATGCCGTGGCCGTACCCGTCGGCCTTCACCACCGCCATCAACTCCGCGGTGGTGCCGGAGCGGAGCCTGCTCACGTTCTCGCGGATGGCGTCAAGATCGACGCGTACCTCGGCCTGCCACATGTGCCCAGCCTACTTTCCACCGTGATCACCGGGGGCGGCGACGCACGTCCCGACGCGGCGATCCGGTCAGCGCGCCCGGAACCGACCCGTTCAGCCCACACGGGCCAGCACCGGACGCAACGCGGTAGCCACGTCGGGCGCGGTCACCGGCCCACCCCGGGCCGCCTCCCGCCCGGCGAGCCCATGCAGGTACGCGGCCGAGGCGGCGGCCCGATCGGCGGGCACCCCGGCCGCAAGCAGTGAGCCGAGCAGCCCGGCCAACACGTCGCCGGTGCCGCCGGTGGCCAACGCCGGGGTGCCGGTCGGGTTGACGTACGCCCGACCGTCCGGCGTGCCGATCACCGTGCGGTCACCCTTGAGCAGCACCACCGCGTTCATCCAGGCGGCCAGCCGCAGTGCGGCGCCGACCCGGTCGGCACCCGGTTCCTCCCCGCAGAGACGGGTGAATTCCCGGTCGTGCGGGGTGACCACGATGGGCGCGTCCCGACCCCGCAGCCGGTCGGCGAGCGAGCCGTCCACCAGCAGGGTCAGGGCGTCGGCGTCGAGCACCACGGGCACCGGGGCGGCCAGTACGGCACGCAGCTCGGCCGCCGCGTCGGCACCGGTGCCCAGCCCGGAGCCGCAGACCCAGGCCTGCACCCGGCCCGCGTCGGCGACCCGCTCACTGGCGATCACCGAGGGGTGCTGGTGCAGCACCTCGGCGCGGGCGCTGCCGGCGTAGCGGACCAGGCCGGTCGGCCCGGCCAGCGCGCCGCCCACGGAGAGCACCGCCGCGCCGGGGTAGGTCGCCGAGCCGGTCGCCACCCCCACCACGCCGCGGGTGTACTTCTCCGACGCGGGGCCCAGCTCGGGCCACCACTCGACCAGGTCGGACCACTCGGTGACCCGCAGCGCCGGGGTGCCGCGCAGCCACGGCCGCAGCCCGATGTCGACCAGCTCGACGTGCCCGGCCAGGGCGGCGGCCGGCCCGACAACCAGGGCAGGCTTCAGAGCGCCGAAGGCCACCGTCACATCGGCGCGGACCGCGGTGGGCCGGCCGGACGCGGACAGCGGCACGTGGCCGGTGTCCACGGCGACCCCGCTGGGCACGTCGACCGCCAGCACGGTGGCCCGCTCCCCGTCGCGTCCGCGCAGTTCGTCGAGGCGCTGGACCATCCCGTCCGCGTTCGCCCGTAGCCCGCCGGTGCCACCGATGCCGACGATGCCGTCGAGGACCAGGTCGACCGGGCCGGCCGGACCCGGCACCAGCCGACCGCCAGCGGCTCGCAGCGCGGCCAGGCCGGCGGCGTGCGCCCGCCCGGGGGTGAGCAGCAGGGCGGACACCTGGACACCCCGGCGGGCCAACCGCTCCCCCGCGTACAGCGCGTCGCCGCCGTTGTCACCGGAGCCGACCAGCAGCAGCACCCGGCCCCCGTAGACCCCGCCCCGCTCGGCGAGCACGAGCGCGGCACGGCGGGCCAGGCCAGCAGCGGCCCGCTGCATCAGCGTCCCCTCCGGCAGCGTGCCCATCAACCCCGCCTCGGCCGCCCGTACGTCGGCCACCCGCCACACCGCTCTCATGCCACCGTGTCCCAATCCGTTCGCGGGCGGGCCTGATCGGCCCTCCCGGCCGACGTCATCGTTCCGCGACCACCATCGCCGACGCGATCCCGCCATCGTGCGACAACGAGAGATGCCAGTGGTTGATCCCCCGCGCGTCGGCCACCGCCGCGACCGTGCCGGAGACGGCCAGCCAGGGGCGACCATCCGGGTCGGGCACGATCTCGCAGTCGTGCCAGCTCAGCCCGGCCGGAGCGCCGAGCGCCTTGGCTACGGCCTCCTTGGCGGCGAACCGGGCGGCGAGCGACTCGGGCGAGCGCGGGTTGCCGGAGCGGGTGTGCCGCTCGGCCTCGGTGAAGAGCCGGTCGGCGAGCAGCGGCGTCCGTGCCAGGACCCGGGCGAACCGGTCGACCAGGACGACGTCGATGCCGACAGCGACGATCACCACATCACCCTACCGGCGGTCGAGGCCGCAGATTAGCCGTCGGGCTCGCGCTGGGCAACGCCTGTGGACACCCTGGGGTACGCCTCAACCTCGGCTGTCCACAGGGCAGCGCGCGACCTCCGGTGCGCGCCTAACGTCAGCGCGTCGATGCCGATCGTCCACGGGGGTGTGGTCATGACCGACGAGCCGTTCGCCGTCCGGCCGGAGGAGTTGCGGGCGGTCGCCGTCCTGCTCGACGACGAGGCGCACCTGTTGGCGTTGGGCCTGGCGGGGGCGCCCGGGCTGGTGGTGGCGGCGCCCGAGTGGCGAGCTGCCACCGCCCTGGCCGGGCTGGAGGCGGCCGGGCACGCCTGGTTCTGCCGGCTGGGCGCCCGGGTCGAGGCGGCCTCGGGCGGGGTCCGCGCGGCGGCCGAGGCGTACGAGACGGTTGACGACCGGGCCGCCGACCGGTTTGCCACCCTGCCCCGGTGAGCAGCGTCGGCTACCGACAGCTGTGGGCTGTCGATCCGGACGGGTGGCGGGCCGCCGGGGCGGCGTGGGCGGGGTTGACCGGGCCGCTCGACCGGCGGGTCGGCGGGCTGCGCGCGTCCGCCGGGCGGTTGCGGGGCGGTTGGTCGGGTGCGGCAGCCACGGCGGCGGACACTCGCCTCAGCGGTCTCCGTGACGAGCTGGCCTCGATCGCACCCGCGCTGATCGAGGTCGACCAGGTGCTGGCCGAGCTGGCCGGTCGGCTGACGGTCGCGAAGGCACGGCTCACCGAGGCGGTCGCCCGGGCCGACGCGGCCGGCCTGCTGGTGGACCGCTCGGGTGGGGTGCAGGTCGATCCCGCCCGGGTTCGGCCCACCGAGCGGGCCGGGGTGGCAGCGGCTGGAGTGGCCGCGGCCCTGCGGGCCGCGCTCGACGGGGCGGCCACGGCCGACGGGGTCGCCGCCGACCGGTTGGCTGAGCTGGCCCGGGCCGCCGGCACCGGCTGGGCGTCCCCGCCGCCGCCGGGCCGACCGGCTCCCGGTGCCGCGCCCGCGCTGGTCAGCGCCTGGTGGTCCGGGTTGGCCCCGGCACAGCGACGATGGCTGATCGGGCACGAGCCGGCCCTGGTTGGCCGGTTGGACGGGGTGCCGGTGGCCGCCCGCGACCAGGCCAACCGGTTACTGCTCGACGTCCGGCGAGCGGAGTTGCTGGCCGAGCGGCGACGGCTGCTGTCCCGGTTGCCGCCGGGGCCACTCGCGGCGATCCGGCTGAGCGGGGTGGCCGGACGGTTGGCCGGCCTGGACGCGCTGGTCGAGCGGCTGACGGCGGGCGGGGCACCGCGGGCGTACCTGCTCGGTTTGGATCCGGCCGGTGAGGGCCGGGTGGTGGTGGCGCTCGGCGACCCGGACCACGCCGACCGGGTGTTGACCTACGTGCCGGGGATGACCGCAGGCCTGGACGACGCACCCGGCGAGCTGGGCAGAGCGGCCCGGGTGCTGGACCGGTGCGCCGCGCTCGCCCCGGCTGAACGCAGCGCGGCGGTGCTCTGGTTGGACTACGACGCTCCGGATCTGCTGACCGAGGCCGCCTCATCGGGTCAGGCCCGGGACGCCGGCCCGGCGTTGCACAGCTTCCAGGAGGGGTTGCGCGCCAGCCACGACGGGCCACCGGCCCGGCAGACCGTGCTCGGGCACAGCTACGGGTCGCTGGTGGTGGGTGTGGCCGCCCGGGAGCACGGGCTCGACGCGGACGCGCTGGTCTTCGTCGGCTCGCCCGGTGTCGGCGCGTCGCACGCCGCCGAGTTGGGCGTGCCGGCCGGGGAGGTCTGGGCGAGCACCGCCACCGACGACGTGATCCGGGCTGCCCGGTCACCGGAGGAGCTGGGCCGACGGGGCCTGCTGCGGACGGCTCCGCTGGCCGCCGTGTTGGGCTGGCCCGACCAGACCGGGCACGAGCTGTGGTTCGGTCACGACCCGGCCGACCCCGGTTTCGGTGGGCGGGCGTTCCCGAGTGGTCGCGGCGGGCACACCGGCTACTGGGAACCGGGAAACCCGGCGTTGGACGGGATGGCCCGTGTCGTCCTGGGCCGCCCGCTGTGACGACGGAACCCCGGCCGCCGCGGGGTGCGGCGACCGGGGTTCCGGACGTGGGCTGTGGTTACTCGACGGTGACCGACTTGGCCAGGTTGCGGGGCTGGTCCACGTCGTGTCCCCGGGCGTCGGCGATCTCTGCGGCGAGCACCTGCAACGGCACCGTGGTGACGAGCGGGGCCAGCAGGGTGGGCGTACGCGGCACGTAGATCAGGTGGTCGGCGTAGCGGACGACGGCCTCGTCGCCCTCCTCGGCGATGACGATGGTCCGTGCGCCACGAGCCCGGACCTCCTGGATGTTGGAGACGACCTTGTCGTGCAGCATGCCCCGGCCGACGGGCGAGGGCACCACGCAGATCACCGGGGTGCCCTTGTCGATCAGGGCGATCGGGCCGTGCTTCAGCTCACCGGCGGCGAAGCCCTCGGCGTGCATGTACGCCAACTCCTTGAGCTTCAGCGCGCCCTCCAGGGCCACCGGGTAGCCGACGTGCCGGCCGATGAACAGCACGGTCGGCTCGGACTTCAGCTCCCGGGCCAGCTCGCGGACGGGCTCGATCCGGTCGAGCAGCTCACGCAGCTTGCCGGGAATGTCCTGCAACTGCGAGACCACCGCGCCCACCTCGTCGGCGAACTTGATCCCGCGCACCTGGGCCAGGTGCAGGCCGATCAGGTAGCAGGCGACGACCTGGGTGAGGAACGCCTTGGTGGAGGCGACGGCGATCTCCGGCCCGCCGTGGGTGTAGAGCACCGCGTCGGACTCGCGGGGGATGGTCGAGCCGTTGGTGTTGCAGATCGCGAGCACCCGGGCCTTCTGCTCCTTGGCGTGACGCAGCGCCATCAGGGTGTCCATCGTTTCGCCGGACTGCGAGATGACCACGATCAGCGTGGACCGGTCGAGCACCGGGTCGCGGTAGCGGAACTCGCTGGCCAGCTCCACCTCGCACGGGATCCGGGTCCAGTGCTCGATGGCGTACTTGGCGACCAGGCCGGCGTGGTACGCCGTGCCGCAGGCCACGATGAAGATCTTGTCGACGTCGCGCAGATCCTGGTCGCTGAGGCGGACCTCGTCGAGGGCGATCTCACCGGTCTCGGTGAGCCGGCCGAGCAGTGTGTCGGCGATGGCCTGCGGCTGCTCCTCGATCTCCTTGAGCATGAACCAGTCGTAGCCGCCCTTCTCCGCTGCCGAGGAGTCCCAGTCGATGTGGAAGTCCTTGCCGGCGGCGGGCTGGCCCTCGAAGTCGGTGATCTCGATGCTGTCCCCGGTGATCAGCACGATCTGGTCCTGGCCCAGCTCGACCGCTTCCCGGGTGTGCTCGATGAACGCGGCCACATCGCTGGCCAGGTAGTTTTCCCCGTCGCCACGACCGACCACCAGCGGCGAGTTGCGCCGGGCGCCGACTACCGCACCGGGCACGGCGGCGTCCACGGCGAGCAGGGTGAACGCGCCCTCCAGACGCTGGCAGACCACGCGCATGCCGGCGGCGAGCAGCTGCGGGCTGTCCGGTTGGCCGGCGGCGCGCAGGTCGGCCAACGCGGCGGCGAGCAGGTGCGCGGCGCACTCGGTGTCGGTGTCGCTGGAGAACTGGACGCCGTCGGCCTCCAGCTCGGCGCGGAGCTTCGCGAAGTTCTCGATGATGCCGTTGTGGATCACCGCGACCCGCCCGTCGGCGGCGACGTGTGGGTGGGCGTTGCGGTCGGTCGGGCCGCCGTGGGTGGCCCACCGGGTGTGCCCGATGCCGGTGGTGCCGTCGCCGATGCCGATCGGGCTGGCCGCGCAGGAGGTCGGGTCGTCGGCGGCCCGCTCGGACAGCACCTTCTCCAGGTTGGCCAGCTTGCCGGCCTTCTTCTCGGTCAGCAGCTGGTCGTCGCAGACGATCGCGACGCCCGCCGAGTCGTAGCCACGGTATTCCAGCCGCCGCAGCCCGTCGAGGACGATGCCGAGTGCGGGGCGCGCGCCCGCGTATCCCACGATTCCACACATGGCCCGCAGCCTAACCCAGTTTCACTCATGATGGGTGCTCGAAAGTCGGGTTATCAATCACGGAATCTGAGCGATCGGTGGTTGGAGGGTCGCAACAGGGACGAGCTTCGCGGCCCACCTCGGGTCCACTGGGCATGACGGGGTTGCGACAGGCTTTCGGGTACGAAAGTCTCTCGGCGGGTTTGGCGCTCCCGACCATGGCCCGCTCGTCCCATACCCACTCCCGCCCGGAGCAGCCATGTCCGACGCGCCCCCGCCCGATCCGTCCCCCTCATCCGCACCGGACCCGACCTCCTCCGCACCCCCACCGGATCCGACGGCGCCCCCGTCCTCGGCTCCACTACCGGCACCCGACCCGCTCGCCCCGGGTCAGCCGTGGGCGCCCCCCGCCCCCTGGACGCCCGCGCCGTGGACGCCGCAACCGCCCACCACCCAGTGGACGCCCGGACCACCAGCGTCCCCGTGGACGCCGCCCACGCCCGGCGCCTCGGACTCGACCCACACCTCGGACCCGACGCACGCCGCTTCGCCTCCGCACGCCGGCTGGCCACCCCATGCCGGCTGGCCACCCCATCCCGGCTGGCCACCCCATGCCGGCTGGCCTCCGCCTCCCGGGGAGCCGCCGCAAGCTGGATGGCCGCCGCAGGCCGGGTGGCCGCCCCACGGCTATCCGCCGCCGTACGCCTACCCCGGCCACCCGCAGTCCGGCGGCGGAAACACGAGCGCCGGCCGGATCGTGGGGATCGTCGTCGCGGCCTTCGTGGTGCTGGTCGTGCTCGTCTGCGGCTGCCTCTGCGCGGCTGGTTTCCTGCTTGACGAGCCCGGCTCGGACCCGGTCGCCGAGGAACCGTGGGTCGTTCCCGACGACGGTTGGACCCCACCCACCAGAAGCGCGCCCATTCCGGAGCGACCCAGCCCTGCGCCCCCGACCCCGAGCAAGCAGCCGATCACCCGACCGACCTCGGGACCGGCCCCGGTGACAGTGGTCTACGAGGTCACTGGCTCGGGTACGGCGGACATCGCGTACTACGACGCCGAGAGCGATCTCATGCATGTCGACGGCGCGACGCTGCCGTGGCGCACCACCATTCGGACCAACGGCCAGAGTCGGGTGATGGTCGACGCCACCGGGCCCGACATCAACAACGCCCCGCCGATCGGCTGCACCGTCACGATCAGCGGCACCGGCAAGCCGGTGGTCATCAAGGTGCAGGGGTACTACCGCATCTCCTGCGCGCCCGAATGAGGCCGGGCGCGGGCGACGGGTCTGGGGTTCAGCCGCGGGTGGCCGTAGGCTGGCGCAGGTGACGACGAGCACCGATGTCGACCCGCTGGTGGCCCGGATGCGGCCGTTCGGCACGACGATCTTCGCCGAGATGTCCGCCCTCGCCGTACGCACCGGCGCGGTCAACCTCGGGCAGGGCTTCCCCGACACCGACGGCCCGCCGGAGATGCTCGCCGCCGCCGCCGAGGCGCTGCGCGGCGGGCAGAACCAGTACCCGCCCGGCCCGGGGATCCCCGCCCTGCGCGCGGCAGTCGCGGCCCACCAGCGACGGTTCTATGACCTGGCGTACGACCCGGACGACGAGATCGTGATCACGGCAGGCGCGACCGAGGCGGTCGCGGCGAGCATCCTCGCCCTCTGCGAACCGGGCGACGAGGTGGTCTGCTTCGAGCCGTACTACGACTCGTACGCGGCCTCGATCGCACTGGCCGGCGCGGTCCGCCGTCCGGTGACGCTGCGCCCCACGGCCGACGGCCGGTACGCCTTCGACCCGGCGGCGCTGCGCGCGGCGTTCGGCCCGCGCACCCGGCTGGTGCTGCTGAACTCGCCGCACAATCCGACCGGCAAGGTCTTCACCCCGGCCGAGTTGGCGCAGGTCGCCGAGTTGTGCCAGGAGTTCGACGCGTACGCGGTCACCGACGAGGTGTACGAGCACCTGGTCTTCAGCGACGCGGCGAGCCCACACGTGCCGCTGACCAGCCTGCCCGGCATGCGGGAGCGGACACTGCGCATCTCGTCGGCGGGCAAGACGTTCTCCTGCACGGGGTGGAAGGTCGGCTGGGCGAGCGGCCCGGCGGCGCTGGTCTCGGCGGTGCTGCGGGTGAAGCAGTTCCTCACCTACGTCAACGCCGCGCCGCTGCAACCGGCGGTGGCAGTGGCGCTGGCCCTGCCCGACGACTACTACACCGGCTTCCGGGACAGCCTCCAGCAGCGGCGTGACCAGCTCGTCGGCGGTCTCACCGACGCCGGGTTCGAGGTGCTCGGCCCGGAGGGGACGTACTTCGTCACCGCCGACATCACCGCCATGGGCGGCCGGGACGGGGCGGAGTTCTGCCGGTCGTTGCCGCAGCGCTGCGGTGTGGTGGCGGTGCCCACCCAGGTCTTCTACGACGACACCGACGCCGGCCGGCGGTTGGTCCGGTTCGCCTTCTGCAAGCGCCCAGAGGTGCTGGCCGAGGCGGTCACCCGGCTGCGCGCTCTGGCCCCGAGCCGCTGACCCGCCCAGAGTCGGTCGACCCCGGGTCGGTAGCCGACTGATCCGCCACCGCCGCCGCGAGTCGGGCGAGCAGTTGGCCTTCGTCACCGAGCAGCGCCGACTCGGCGTCGTCCACGAACGACAGGTCCGCGGTCACGTGCCGGCTGGCCGCGGTGAGCAGTAACCCGACCACCGGGTCCCCGGCGGCACGCCGTAGGCCGTCCAGGTTGCGCAGTTCGCGCAGCAGGTGCCCCCGCTGGTTGCTCAGCACTGCGCGAACCGTCGCCGCAGAGCCTGACCGGGCGGCGGCGGTGACCTTGAGGAAGAAGTCGTCGCGGAAGCCGCCGCTGCGGGGGCTCGGCTCGGCCAGCCACCGGGCCAACTCCGCGCGGCCGGCCGGGGTGATCTCGTAGACCACCCGATCCGGCTTGATCGGCTGCGGTTGCCGTTCGGCGACGACCAACTCGTCCCGGGAGAGCCGGTCGAGGATCTGGTACAGGTGGCCGATGTTCAGCGGACCCCACTGGGGGCCGACGGCGGCCTCGAACGCGCCCTTGAGCTGGTAGCCGTGGCTGGGGCCACCAGTGAGCAGTGCGAGGACAGCGTGCTGGATCGCCATGTCACCTCCGGTACGGGTCTTGCATTGTCACAATGTATCGCGCAGAGTGGGAGACAGCACACGGGGAGGCGCGATGCTTGGCTTCATCTGGAGACAGCTGCGCGGTCGTGCGGGGCGGTCGGTGGCGTTGGTGGCCGGCGTGCTGGTGGCCACCACCGGCTTCGTGGTCCTGACTGGCGCCACCACCACCTCTCACCTGGACGTCATCGGCACCGTCGAGCGCAACACCCAGGTGGCCTACGAGATCCTGGTGCGTCCGGAAGGGACCCGCACGCCGCTGGAGGCCGAACGCGGGCTGGTCCGCCCCAACTATCTCTCCGGGCTCTTCGGCGGCATCACCACCGAGCAGTACGAGCAGGTGAAGCAGGTCCCCGGCATCGAGGTGGCGGCCCCGATCGCGATGCTCGGCTATTCCACCACTCTGCTACCAACGCCGATCGACCTGACCGACGCCGTCGACCGCTCCCTCGATCAGCAGGTCATCCGGCTCGACCCGACCTTCCACGCCGAACGCGGTCTCTCCAGCGCACCAGGCAAACCCCGGTACGTGTACGTGACCACGAAGCCGTTGATCTACCCCCGGATCGACTGGAGCACCGGCTTTGACTCGGTGCCGTACTCCGATGGGCGGTCCTACTCCTGGTCGGACACCTGCGGGCCGACCCCCCGTGAGGTGCAGCCGGACGGGCGCAGCCTTCCCATCTGCGATCCGGGCTACGCGCTGCTGGGCAACCCGGGCACCTATTCGGAGCGCGAGGACTGGTCCCTGCACGCCGTGCAACTGCTGCCCGACGGCCGGTTCCAAGCCGACTCGTACATCCTCGCGACCGACCGGGACGGCTCCGCCACACCCAGCGACAGGTTGGTGATGGCGTACGACCTGACCGTGCCGTTCCTCCTGGCGGCGGTGGACCCGGCGGCCGAAGAACAACTGGTCGGCCTCGACGACGCGGTGGTCACCGGTCGAGCCGTCCGCACGGACGACACGGTGGCCGTCAACCGCCGCGGCACGGCGGACAACTACGAGGTCCCCGTCCTCGTCACCAACCGACCCTTCATCGACGAATCGCTGGCCGCCAGGTTCACCCGGCTCACGATCAGCCCCGCCGGCGTCGAGGCGATCGACCTGGAAGAGACGTTGAGCCGCCCCGGCGGGACGCCGGCCGGGTCCGCTCGGTACGACCTCACCGACGAACACCAGACGATGCTCACTGAAGAGCTGTCCCTGGCCGGGTGCTGCCACGGCCAACTCCAGACAATCGTGCAGTCGGCCGAGGTGCAGTACGACCGACTACCGGACGGCAGCCTGCAGGCCCGCCCACAACCGCCCGGCAACCCCGAGGTGTACGGCAAGATGGAGGCGTTCAACCCGCTGCCCCGACCCTGGCTCGCCGACGACACCGGTTCCCGATCGATCCGGGCGCTGCCGCTGCCCGTCGGCGCGAACACCCCCAATCGTTTCTGGCGGGCTGTCGGTGTCTTCGACCCGAGCCGGCTGAGCGGGTTCAGTGACGTCAGCCAACCACCGCTGGAGACCTACCAGGCGCCGACGGCACTGGGTGCCGACGACCGCAGCCGGGCAGCGCTCGGCGGTCAGCCGCTGACGCCCAGCGGCAATCCGGCCGGCTACCTCTCGGCGCCGCCGCTGCTCCTCACCAACCTCGGCAGCGTGCCGAAACTCCTGACGGGTGGCGGCGGGCCGCAGGCCAAGGCCCCGATCAGCGCGATCCGGGTACGGGTGGCCGACGTGGGCGGCTACAGCGAGCGGTCGGCCGAGCGGGTCCGAGTGGTCGCCGAGCAGATCGCGGCACGCACCGGGCTGGACGTCGACATCACCCTCGGCTCGTCGGGCGCACCGCAGACCGTGGAGCTGCCCGCCGGCTCGTTCGGCCGGCCGATGCTGCGGCTGACCGAGAACTGGTCGGCACTCGGCGTGGCCTCGGTCATCACCCAGGCGGTGGACCGCAAGAGCATGGTGCTCTTTGTGCTGGTCCTGGTGGTCTGCGTCCTCTTCCTCGGCAACGCGGTCAGCGCCGCCGTCCGCGACCGGCGCTCCGAACTGGCGGTGCTCTCCTGTCTCGGCTGGCCGGTCCGCCGCATCGCGGCGCTGATCCTGGGCGAGGTCGCCCTGCTCGGGCTCGTCGCCGGTCTGCTCTCGCTGGGCCTCGCGATTCCGCTGGGAATCGCGCTCGGCATCGACGTCGACTGGCGGCGCTCGGCCCTGGCCGTACCCGTCGCCCTGCTGCTCGCGGTGGCCGCGGGCCTGGTGCCGGCGCTGCGGGCCGCGCGCACCCACCCGGCCGCCGCCCTCCGCCCGATCGTCGCTCCCGCCAGCTGGGTACGCCGGCCACGCACCCTCTTCGGGTTGGCGCTGATGAATCTGGCCCGCACCCCCGGGCGCACGTTCCTCGGCGCCGGAGCGCTGGCGATCGGGGTGGCCGCGCTGACGCTGGTCACGGCCGCCGCGTGGGCGTTCCGGGGCGCGATCGTCGGCAGTCTGCTCGGCGACGTGGTCTCACTGAGCGTGCGCGGCGCGGACACCGTGGCCGCCGCGGCCACCGTGCTGCTCGGTGCCGCCGCGGTGGCGGACGTGCTCTACCTGAACATCCGCGACCGGGCCGCCGAGTTGGCCACCCTGCGGGCGATCGGCTGGACGGACGCCGAACTCGGTCGGCTCGTCGGCTACGAGGGGCTGGCGCTGGGGCTCGTCGGGTCGACGACCGGTGCGGCGGTTGGCCTGGCCAGCGCGGGTTGGCTGATCGGCACCCTTCCCGGCGTGCTGCTCCTGGTGGCCGCGCTGGTCGCGCTGGCGGGCGCGCTGGTGAGCGCCCTCGCCGCGCTGGTGCCCACCGCCCTGTTGCCGCGCCTACGACCCGCCCGACTTCTGGCAGAGGAGTAGCAGTTCATGAGCGAGCAGATCGGTAGCGCGATCTCGGTCGACCACCTGACCCGACGATTCGGCGCCGGCGCGGACCAACTGACGGCCGTCGACGACGTGTCCCTGACCATCGCGGCCGGCTCGGTGGTGGCGCTGACCGGGCCGAGCGGGTCGGGAAAGTCGACGCTGCTGCATCTCATCGGTGCGATCGAGCAGCCCGACGAGGGCACCGTCACCATCGACGGTGTGGTCGTCACCGATCTGCGTCGGGCCGCGCTGGCCCGCTACCGGCAACGGGTCGGGTTCGTGTTCCAGCGCTACCACCTGCTGCCCGCGCTCACCGTTCTGGACAACGTGATCGCGCCGGTCCTCCCCCGCCGGGGCCGCACCGATCACGCGGCACGAGCCCGCGAACTGCTCGACGCGGTCGGCCTGGCCGGGCGGGAGCGCGCCCTGCCCGCGCAGCTCTCCGGTGGCCAGCAGCAACGGGTCGCCATTGCCCGGGCCCTGATGGGGGCACCGGGCCTGCTGCTGGCCGACGAGCCCACCGGCAACCTCGACTCCACCACCGGCGGGCAGATCCTCGACCTGCTGCTCGACCTCCGTGACCAGCACGGCATGACCATCCTGCTGGCCACCCACGAACAGGCCATCGCGGCCCGCTGTGACCGACTGGTCCGGCTGACCGACGGACGCGTCACCGAGGACCTCGACCTCACCGACGGCGAGGACCCCGCCGACACGTACGGGCGGGCGACCCAACTGCGGTTGTGAAGCCGTCCGCGGGTGGTCTCAGGCGACCGGGCTCGCGGTACGGACCAGTTCGGCGATCCGCTCGGCGACCGCACGGGCGGTCGCCTCGGTGGCCGCCTCGACCATCACCCGGACCAGCGGCTCGGTGCCCGAAGGGCGCAGCAGCACCCGACCGGTCTCCCCCAGCTCCGCCTCGGCCCGCTCGACCTCGGCGCGCACGGCTGGCGCGGCGGCGCCGATGGTCCGGTCGCCGACCGGCACGTTGATCAGCACCTGGGGCAGCTTGGTGACCACCGAGGCCAACTCGGCGAGGGACTGGCCGGTGGCCGCCATCCGAGCCATCAGGTGCAGGCCGGTGAGCACCCCGTCGCCGGTGGTGGCGTGCGCGGGCATGACGATGTGGCCGCTCTGCTCACCGCCGAGCGCCAGCCCGGAGGCACGCAACTCCTCCAGCACGTACCGGTCGCCGACCTTGGTCTCGATCAGGCGGATGCCCTGCGCGGACATCGCGAGGCGCAGCCCGAGGTTGCTCATCACGGTGGCGACCAGGGTGTCCTGGGTGAGCGTGCCGGCGTCCCGCATGGCCAGCGCGAGGATCGCCATGACCTGGTCGCCGTCCACCTCGTCGCCGTCGGCGGTGACCGCCAGGCAGCGGTCGGCGTCGCCGTCGTGGGCGATGCCCAGGTGGGCGCCGTGCTCGACCACGGCGGCGCGCAGCGCCTCGATGTGGTTGGAGCCACACTCGTCGTTGATGTTCAGCCCGTCGGGCTCCGCGTGGATGGCGATGACTTCCGCGCCGGCCTCCCGGTAGGCGACGGGGGCGACCTCGGCGGCGGCGCCGTTGGCGCAGTCGACAACGACCTTGATCCCGTCGAGCCGGTGCGGAACCGTGCCCACCAGGTGCTGGACGTAGTGGTCGGCACCATCGAGCAGGTCGTGCACCCGGCCGACGCCGGCGCCGGTCGGCCGGTCCCAGGCGGTGGTGGCGTTCGTCTCGACGGCCGCCTCGATCCGCATCTCGATCTCGTCGGGCAACTTGTGCCCACCGGCGGCGAAGAGCTTGATGCCGTTGTCCGGCATCGGGTTGTGTGACGCGGAGAGCATCACACCCAGGTCTGCCTTGGCCTCGGCGGTGAGGAACGCCACGGCGGGGGTGGGCAGCACGCCGACCCGCACCACGTTGGCGCCGGCGCTGGTCAGCCCGGCGACCACGGCGGCCTCCAGCATCTCGCCGCTGGCGCGGGTGTCCCGGCCGACGACGGCGAGCGGCGGATGGCTGCGGTCCGTCTCGGCGAGTGTGTGCGCGGCGGCCACCGCCAGCGCCAACGCCAACTCCGGGGTGAGATCCGCGTTTGCCCGCCCGCGTACGCCGTCCGTGCCGAACAACCGACCCATACCCGCCAACCTCCGAATGAGCACTGCCTGTGAGGAGAAAGCGGAACGGCCGACCCGCCTCCCTCAACGAGGGGGAGGCGGATCGGCCGTCCGTCAGAAGTACAACGCGCTGGGAAAGATCAGCGCTTCGAGTACTGGGGAGCCTTACGGGCCTTCTTGAGGCCGTACTTCTTGCTCTCCTTGACCCGGGCGTCACGGGTGAGGAAGCCGGCCTTCTTCAGGGCCGGGCGGTCGTCCGGCTCGTTGACGATCAGCGCGCGGGCGATGCCCAGCCGGAGCGCACCGGCCTGGCCGGTGGTGCCGCCGCCACGCAGGTTGGCGATGACGTCGAACTGCTCGAGCTTCTCGGCGGTGACCAGCGGGTCCTTGATGAGCTGCTGGTGCACCTTGCTCGGGAAGTACGCCTCGAGGTCCTGGCCGTTGCAGGTGATCTTGCCGGTGCCCGGGACGATGCGGACCCGGACGATGGCCTCCTTGCGGCGGCCCACGGTCTGGATCGGCCGGTCACCACGAGGCGCGCGGGCAACGGGCGCCGGCGCCTCGGTGGCCTCGGGTGCCTCGGGGGTTTCCGGGGCGACCTCGGTCTCGATGATGTCGGTCATGCTGCTTCCTTCGCCCGCGCTCACTGCGCGATCTGCTTGATCTCGAACGGCACCGGCTGCTGCGCGAGGTGCGGGTGCTCGGCACCGGCGTAGACCTTCAGCTTCTTGATCAGCTGACGGCCGAGCTTGTTGTGCGGGAGCATCCCCTTCACAGCCAGCTCGATGGCCCGCTCGGGACGCTTGGTCAGCAGCTCGTCGTAGCCGACCTGCTTCAGACCACCCGGGTAACCGGAGTGGCGGTAAGCGACCTTGGTCTGGCGCTTGTTGCCGGTCAACGCAACCTTGCCCGCGTTCACGATGACGACAAAGTCGCCCGTGTCGACGTGCGGCGCGAAAGTCGGCTTGTGCTTACCACGCAGCAACGTGGCGGCGTGGGTGGCCAGGCGGCCCAGCACGACATCAGAGGCGTCGATGACGTGCCACTGACGCTCGATCTCACCCGGCTTCGGGCTGTACGTACGCACAGGTCTACCTTGTCTCGTCGTCGGTCTGGGGTCGCGCGCCGAGGTGACCAGATCTTGCAGGCCGGACCAGCGCGCACGAACGACCAAGCGTACCTGATGGGGCACGCCTCTGGATGTCGTACAACAGCAGGCAACGATACCCGGCGCCCCGTCCGCAGGTCAAAACGGGGGTGCGGTCCTGCGCGGCGACGCGCCGAGGGTGTCTCAGCTCACACGTTGGCGAGACGACCGGCCCTCGGACGCCGGTAGACGACCCAGGTGACCGCGAAACACAACGCGTACCAGCCGATGAAGGCCAGGTAGGCGGCGTCGGCGTTGCCCGAGCTGAGGAACGACTGGCGGAACGCGATGTTGACCAGCACCCCGCCGAAGGCGCCGATCGCACCCGCGATGCCGATCAACGCACCGGTCATCCTTCGCGCCCACCGCGCGGCGGACTCCGGGTCACGCTGGCCGGTGGCCACCGCGTCCGCCGCCCGGGCCCGGAAGATCGCCGGGATCATCTTGTAGGTGGAGCCGTTGCCGATGCCGGAGAAGACGAAGAGGGCGAGGAACCCGGCCAGGTAGAGCCCGAACGAACGCTCCCGGGCGGCGTACAGCACGGTGCTCGCGCCGGCCGCCATCGCCACGAAGTTCCAGAAGGTCACCCGGGCACCGCCCAGCCGGTCGGCGAGGTGCCCGCCCAGCGGCCGGATCAGCGAGCCCACCAGCGGGCCCAGGAAGGTCAACCAGGCGGCGTCGACCGGGGTGGGGAATCGCTCGGCGAACTGGAGCTGGAGCACCTGACCGAAGGCGAAACCGAAGCCGATGAACGAACCGAAGGTGCCGATGTAGAGCAGCGACATGACCCAGGTGTGCGGGTCGCGGGCCGCCTCACGCAACGCGCCCGGCTCGTTGCGTGCGCCGGGCACGGTGTCCAACCAGCGGGCCGCCGCCAGCGCAGCCAGCACGATCAGCGGCAGGTAGACCGCCGGCACCAACCGGGGGTACGCGGCGCCCGCGGTGGCGAGGACCGCCAGGCCGACCAGTTGCACGGCGGGTACGCCCAGGTTGCCGCCGCCGGCGTTGAGCCCGAGCGCCCGCCCCTTGAGGTGCTGCGGGTAGAACAGGTTGATGTTCGCCATCGAGGAGGCGAAGTTGCCGCCGCCGACCCCGGTGAGGCAGGCGAGCACCATCAGGGTGGAGTAGGACACCCCCGGTTCCAGCAGCACCGTCATCGGCACTGCGGGCACCAGCAGCAGCAGTGCGCTGATGATCGTCCAGCGTCGTCCGCCGAAGCGGGCCACCGCCAGCGTGTACGGCAGCCGCAGCACCGCCCCCAGTGCGGCCGGCACGGCGGTGAGCAGGAACTTCCCGGCCGGGTCGATGCCGTATGCGGGGCCGAGGAAGAGCACGGTGACCGACCAGAGACTCCACACCGAGAAGCCGACGTGCTCCGCGAAGATCGAAACCCAGAGGTTGCGCCGGGCGATCGGTGCGCCGGTGGCCTGCCAGAAGTCCGGGTCCTCGGGGCGCCAGTCGGGCAGCGGTTGCCGGCGACCGGTGACGGCAGGCGGCTCGGCGGTGACTGCGGTGCTGGTGAGCGTGCTCACGGCGGCTCCTCCTCGTCGATGTGACGAAGAGGAACGCTAGGAACGCCTGGTTACCTGGCAGTGCCCGTCGCGGGTCAGGCCGGAAACGGCTATCGCACCACGGGCCGGTGGCGGTGGTGAGCACGCCACCTGGGCTGTTGGTTAGGGCAGAGCTGCGGCCGCGGTCAGAGCTGCTGGAGAATGCGCAGCGCGCGGCCGACCCGGAGCATGGTGTCGGTGTCGGCGACGTCCACGCACCCGGTGAACCACTTCTTCATGGGCGAGGAGATCCGGTCGGGCATCACCACGTACCGGCCCATCGACACGGCGAGCGGCGAGTCCCGCAGGAGCGACTCCTCGACCACCTCGGCCACGATCACGATGGGCACGTCGGTGGAGTTGTAGACGTCCGAGCTGATCACGAGGCCGAGGCGTTCCCGGGCGCCCTCGATGCGCCAGATCTCACCCCTACGCAGCACGCGGCCGTCCGCCGGAGAACAGGTCGTTGACCATGCCCACCTCGCGGGCGTCGGCGAGGGCGGCGGACTCCAGATCCAGGCTGGCGCGGCCCACGGCGGCGGCGTGCGCGGTGAAGACCTCGCGCAACGCCTTCTCCCGGGCGGCCTGGTCCATCCACGCGGAGAGCGACAGCCCTTCGCGCTTGGCGAACCGCCGCGCCTCCTCGATCGTCTCGTCCGTGAACGAGAGAGTCACCTTGGCAGTCATGCCGAGCAGATTACCCAGCGGTGTGACCAACAGTCATCCCCGCGCTCACCGGCTCGCCCTCGGGCGGCGAAAGGCACATTCCGCCGAGGCTCACCCGGCCCGACCGCCGAACACCGCGAAACGCCATTCCTTGAAGTAGCAGTCGACGTCGACCAGGCCCGCCTCGGCGAGCCACCGGCACTGGTCGGCCACAGTCGCCGGGCGGTCGTGGCGCATCCGCTCCAGGGAGCCCGCGATCTCGTCGGGGGACGCACCTAGCTCGGTGATCCGCTCCAGCCACACCTCGTCGTAGCGCCGGTCCAGTTCCGGGGTCGGGCCGGCGACCTGCTCGGCGTTGACGAACACCCCGCCCGGCGCCAGCGCGGCGGCGGCCCGCCGGTAGAGCGCGCGCTTGCCGTCGTCGTCCAGGTGATGGATCGCCAGGGCGCTGACCACCGCGTCGTACCGGCCCGGCGGCAGCTCGTCGGCCAGGTCGGCCCGGACCGTGCGGTGTGGCACGGACCGCGCGTCCAACTGGTCGGCGGCGCGGGCGAGCATCGCCGGCGCACCGTCCACCAGGGTCAGCCGGACTCCGGGCACCGCGGCGGACAGCAGCAACGAGAGCAGGCCGGTGCCCGCGCCCAGATCCAACACCTCCGGGGTACGCCCGGCAGCGAGCGCGGCCCGCAGCGGCGGCGCGGCCAACTGGACGGCGGTGCCGTAAAAGGCGTCGAAGCACGGGATCAACCGCCTGCGCGCCTCGTCGTACGTGCCGGCCAACGCGTCGAAGACGTCCGTCACGCTCATCGCGGTCTCCCATTCTTTGGGACAAGTTTCCCACATTATAAGCGCTGCGCGGCGTATGGCCCTACCCCCAGGCACACAAAAGGCCCCCGGCGCGAACCGGGGGCCTTTTGTGCTGCGCTGGTCAGCCGACGGGGCCGATCGCCTTCGCCAGATCGACGAAGCCGGCCCATGCCGCCGGCTCGAAGGTCAGTGTCCCGCCGTCGCGGTCTTTGGTGTCGCGGACGAGGACAACGCCGGGAAGGTTGTCAGCGACCTCGACGCAGTTACCGCCGTTGCTGCCGCTGCGGGTACTCTTGCGCCACTGCACGCCGGTCATGTCCATGCCGCTGCCGCTTTCCTGACGAGATCGAGAGACTGTGCCCTGGGTAGGGCTTCGCCAACTATGCGCGCCCACCTTCGTCCAAGGGTAGCAATTTCCGTCGTTTCGTCGATGATCTGAGCCCTCACCTGGCCGTCCACATGCGCAACCTGTGTGCCGTCGGGCATCTCGGCCATGGTGAACGGCCCACCAAGGCCGAGATACATCGGCGTGCCAGTCGGCACGACGTGCACCTGCACATGCGGCAACTCCGCACATGTCGCGATGTGTTCGCACTGCTCGCGCATCAGCTCGGCGCTGCGCCCGGCCCGTCGCCGTAGCACTGCCTCGTCGAGCACGGCGACGACCAGCGGCGGGCGAGAACGGTGCAGGATCGCGTGCCGCAACATCCGTGCGGACACCTGGTCGTCGATCTCTTCGGAGGTCAGCGATTCCATGGTGAGCGTCGCCCGCGCATACGCCTCGGTCTGAAGTAGGCCGGGCACCCATGCCAGTTCGAACCATCGCAGCGCGACCGCCTCGCGCTCAATGTCGATCCACGGCCGGAACCACGCTGGCTCCCGTCGGGTAAGGACGTCCGGCCAGAGGTCGGCGACCTCCCGGCCGAGCACCCTGGCGACCTCGGCACGGTGACGACTACGCGGAATGCGTCCTGGATTGGCCCATCGTGCGGCGGTCTTCGGATCCACCCCGACCTGACCAGCGAGGCTTTCGGCGGTTTCCCCCGCCTCGGCCATCGCAGCGATGAGTACCTGATTCATTCTCGGCCCCTCCACGACGTCCCGAACGTCCCAGAGGAATGCTGCTACGGAGTGTGTGCGTCCCGCAACCCTCAGAGAGGGTGCTCTGTAGACGGCGCGGCCGGTAGGGATCCGAGACCCGGCGGACGCGTTCGTACCGGGGCCGTCCTTGGCCTGCCACAGATCTTGGACAGTTTCCGTTACGTCAGAACGGAAACTGTCCAAGATCTCCACGGTAAGCACCACGGGGCGGCCCCTTCCCACAGTGAGACCGAGGGAGAGCACCGTGCCGGATGAGCCGCCCGATCGGAGACCCGAGCCGAAGCCCCAATCGCGGAAGCCGCACACGGGTGAGGTCCTGCACCTGACCCGCGCCGCGAGTGTGCAGTTCATGCGCCCGATCTTCGTCCGGGTGATTCGCGTTCTCGACTGGCCGACGTACGACGGGTGGCTGTGGATTGACGCTTACCAGCTGGCCGCGAACGGTGATGCGGTCGCGCGCCGGTCCCTGTTCGTGATGCCCGCAGGCCTGATCTGGCCGGACCCGCCCGCCCCGGCGGCCCGTCGCTCAACCACCCGCACGCCCGTCAACCGCGGTCCGGTGAGAGTCGGGTGACCCGCCACCCTCGTCCGCACCATCCGATGCGCCCGGCGTGGCTCTGCCGTAACTGCGCTGCTGCCTGGCCTTGTCCGCCGGCTCGGCTTGACCTCGCGACCGAGTTCTACGGCCATTCGATCGCCCTGGCGTTCTATCTGGCAGCGAACATGCAGGACGCGGTCGACGACCTGTACTCCCTGGGCGTTCGTCCGGACCCGCGGGCACTTCACGCCCGGTTCCTGGGCTGGCTGTCCCTGACCCGCCGACCACACCAACCCGACTTGCCCTGACCTCCGCCACGAGGTGAAGTGCGCTCACCACCTCACGGGGTCAAGTGCGCTGGCCGACCCCGCACGATGAGGTGCGCTGCCGCTTTGGAGCTGATGTCGCAAACGAATCGACCGCCGATGTCGTCAGCGATTCAGCTCCACAGGCTCCGACTCGGACCCTCCAACGCGCTCGCTGCCCCGGTGCGGTGTGAGCCCCACTTGACAGGACCGAAACAGAAGGGACCCGGACCGGAAACCGCCCGACGGCACGCTTTCCCGACATGACAGACGGTGCACGGTCGGCAACTCCACCGGGTCTGATGGCCCGGGAAGTGGCGACGCACTGCCCGTACTGCGCACTGCAGTGCGGGATGACGCTGCGCGAGGGCGACGCCGGGGTGACGGTCCATCCGCGCCAGTTCCCCACCAATCGGGGCGGGCTCTGCCAGAAGGGTTGGACCTCCGCCGAACTGCTCGACCACCCGGAGCGACTGACCACCCCGCTGGTGCGCGACCCGGCCACCGGCGCACTGCACCCGACGAGCTGGGACACCGCGCTCGACCGGGTGGTCGCAGGCATCCGCGCCGTCCAGGCCGACGCCGGCCGGGACGCGGTCGCCGTCTTCGGCGGTGGCGGCCTGACCAACGAGAAGGCGTACGCGTTGGGAAAGTTCGCCCGGATCGGGCTGCGCACCCGGCACATCGACTACAACGGACGATTCTGCATGTCCTCGGCGGCAGCTGCCGGGATGCGCGCCTTCGGCATCGACCGCGGGCTGCCGTTCCCGCTCTCCGACCTGGGCCGGGCCGACACGCTGCTGCTGGTCGGGGCGAACCCGGCGGAGACCATGCCGCCGCTGGTGCGTTGGCTCACCGAGCAACGCGGCAACGGCGGCCAACTGATCGTCATCGACCCCCGGGTCACCGCCACCGCCCGCCAGGCCGACCTGCACCTGCAACCACTGCCCGGCACCGACCTCGCGGTGGCCAACGCGCTGCTGCACATCGCGCTCACCGAGGGTTGGGTCGACCGGGCGTACGTGGCCGACCGCACCACCGGCTTCGACGCGGTCCGCCGCAGTGTCGCCGCCTGGTGGCCGGCCCGCGCGGAGCAGCTCTCCGGGGTGCCGGTGGCCGACCTGGAGGCGACCGCCCGCGCGCTGGGCACCGGCGGACGCGTGATCATCCTGACCGCGCGCGGCGCCGAGCAGCACGCCAAGGGGGTGGACACCGTCACCGCGTACGTCAATCTCGCCCTCGCCCTCGGTCTGCCCGGCCGCGACGGTTCGGGATACGGCTGCCTCACCGGCCAGGGCAACGGCCAGGGCGGCCGGGAGCACGGGCAGAAGGCCGACCAGCTCCCCGGCTACCGGCGGATCGACGACCCGGCGGCCCGGGAGCACGTGGCCGGGGTCTGGGGCGTGCCGGCCGACGAGCTGCCCGGCCCGGGAGTGCCCGCCTACCAACTGCTCGACTCCCTCGGCACCCCCGGTGGCCCGCGCGCGTTGCTGGTGTTCGGGTCGAACCCGGTGGTCTCGGCACCCCGGGCGGCCCGGGTCGAGGGCCGGCTGCGCGACCTCGACCTGCTGGTCGTCGCCGACCTCCTGCTCTCCGAGACGGCCGCGCTGGCGGACGTGGTGCTGCCCACCGCGCAGTGGGCCGAGGAAGACGGCACCATGACCAACCTGGAGGGTCGGGTGCTGCGCCGGCGAGCGCTCCGTCCGCCCCCGCCGGATGTCCGGACCGACCTGGCCATCATCGCCGACCTGGCGGCGCGGCTGGCGACCGCCGAGACGCCTGCCACCCAACCGGCCGCCGCGCGACCGGGAGCCGTCGCGGCGGCCCGGTTCCCGGCCGATCCGGCTGCCGTCTTCGCCGAGCTGCGCCGCGCCTCCGCCGGAGGGGCCGCCGACTACGCCGGCATCAGCTGGGACCGCATCGACACCGACGACGGGGTCTACTGGCCCTGCCCGACCGAGGACGGGCCGGACACGCCACGGCTGTTCGTCGACCGCTTCGCCACCCCGGACGGCCGGGCCCGCTTCCACGCCGTCGACCATCGGCCGGCCGCCGAGCAGGTCTGCGCCACGTACCCGCTGCACTTCACCACCGGCCGGGTGCTCGCGCAGTACCAGTCGGGCACCCAGACCCGACGGGTGGCCGCGCTACGGCGTGCCGCCCCGGAGGCGTTCGTCGAACTGCACCCCGACCTGGCCGCGCGGCTGGGCATCGACGACGGCGACCCGGTGCGGGTCACCTCACGCCGAGGTGAGTTCAGCGCTCCGGCCCGGCTCAGCGCCGGGATCCGACCCGACACCGTGTTCGCCCCGTTCCACTACGCGGGGGCGGGACGCGCCAACTCGGTGACCAACGACGCGGTTGACCCGATCTCCGGGATGCCCGAATTCAAGATCTGCGCCGTCCGGGTGGAGAAGGCATGACCGCCCGGGTGGTCATCGTCGGCAACGGCATGGCGGGCGCGCGTCTCGCCGGTGAGCTGCACGCCCGGGAGGGAGACCGGAAGGTCACCGTGCTCGGGGCCGAGCCGCACCGCGCGTACAACCGGATCCTGCTCTCCACCCTGCTGGCCGGCCGGATCGACGAGCCGGACGTGGAGCTGACCGAAGCCGCCGGTCACGGTGTCGACCTGCGCAGCGGCGTACCGGTGACCGCTATCGACCGGTCCGCTCGGGAGGTCCGCACCGACGACGGCGAACGAATCGGGTACGACCACCTGGTGCTGGCCACCGGCGCACGTGCCGTGGTTCCGCCGTTACCCGGCCTCGACCCGGCGAACCTGCCGGAGCGGGTGGTCCCGTTCCGGACCCTGGACGACTGTCGGCGGATCCTCGCCGCCGCCGACGGCGCCCGCAGCGCGCTGGTGCTCGGCGGCGGGTTGCTCGGTCTGGAGGCCGCCCGAGGGCTGGCCATCAGGGGTCTGGCCACCACCGTGGTGCACCCGAGAGAACACCTGATGGAACGCCAACTGGACCCGGCGGCCGGCGCGGTGCTCGCCGGCACGCTGGCCGGCTTCGGCGTCACCGTCCAACTGGGGGTGTCGGCGACCGGCGTGGCCGCGGACGCCAGCGGTGTCCGCCTCGACCTGGCCGACGGCCGATCGATCCGTGCCGACCTGCTGGTGCTCTCCTGCGGCGTACGACCGGACACCGCTCTCGCGCAGACCGCCGGCCTGACGGTGCGACGCGGCGTGGTGGTGGACGACCGGCTGCGCACCAGCGACAGGTCCATCTCGGCGATCGGCGACTGCGCCGAGCACGACGGCATGCTCACCGGGCTGGTCGCACCGGCCTGGGCCCAGGCCCAGGTGCTCGCGGACGTGCTCAGCGGGACGGACCCGCTAGCCCGGTACCGGCCCCGGCCGGTGGTGACCCGGCTGAAGGCCGCCGGGATCGACCTGGCCTCGATGGGTGACGCGGCCAGTGCCGGGCCGGGCGAGGAGCTGACCTTCGCCGATCCGACCCGGGGCACGTACGCCCGGTTGCGGATCCGGGACGAGCGGCTGATCGGCGCGATCCTGCTCGGCGACAACCCGGCGGTCGGCACGGTGATCCAACTCTTCGACCGTGGTCATCCGGTGCCGACCGACCGGCGGGCGCTGCTGCTGGGCCGGGCACTCGGCACGGTCGGCGCGACAGCGGCCGCCTCACCGGCGCTGATGCCGGACGCGGCCACGGTCTGCCAGTGCAACACGGTGAGCAAGGGCGCACTGGTCAGAAGCTGGCGCTCCGGCGCCCGGACCGTCGATGCGGTGGTGGCCGCGACCCGGGCCGGCACCGGATGCGGCGGATGCCGGGACGCGGTGAGCGGCATCGTCGACTGGCTGAGCCAGGCGGAATCGGTGGAGGTGACGCGATGAGCGGCGGCGATCTGATCGTCATCGGTAACGGCATGGTCGGGCAGCGTTTCGTGGACGCGCTGCGCGCCCGTGACCCGGAGGGCAGCTGGCGGGTGACCGTGCTGGCTGAGGAGACGCGCCCGGCGTACGACAGGGTGCGGCTCTCGGCGTACTTCGACGGGGTGAGCGAGAGCGAACTCAACCTGCACACACCGCACGACGGGGTGCGGCTGCGACTCGGCGAGCCGGCCACCGCCGTCGACCGGGACCGACAGGTGGTGACCACCGCCGTCGGCGAATACCGCTACGACGCGCTGGTGCTGGCCACCGGGTCGTACCCGTTCGTGCCGCCGGTGGCCGGCGCCGACCTGCAGGGGGTCTTCGTCTACCGGACCCTGGACGACCTGGCGGCGATCCGGGCGTACGCGCGGGGGCGGCGGGTCGGCGCGGTGATCGGGGGCGGGCTGCTCGGTCTGGAGGCCGCGAACGCCCTGCGGCTGCTCGGCCTGAGCACCGACGTGGTCGAGTTCGCGCCGCGGTTGATGCCGGTGCAGGTGGACCAGGCCGGCGGCGCGATGCTCCGCCGCTACGTCGACGATCTGGGCGTACGGACCCATCTCGGGGTGGCGACCACCGCGATCCGTCCCGGTGCGGACGGCGGCGTCGCGGCCCTGGAACTCTCCGACGGCAGCACCATCGACGCGGAACTGGTGGTGGTGGCCGCCGGCATCCGGCCCCGGGACCAGTTGGCCCGGGACGCCGGTCTGCCGCTGGGCCCGCGCGGCGGGGTGCTCGTCGACGCGACCTGCCGCACCGCCGACGAGCGGATCTGGGCGATCGGAGAGTGCGCGGCGGTCGACGGCACCTGCCACGGTCTGGTCGCGCCGGGGTACGCGACGGCCGAGGTGGTGGCCGACCGGCTGGTCGGCGGCGCGGCGACCTTCCCGGGCGCGGACACCGCCACGAAACTCAAGCTGCTCGGTGTCGACGTGGCCTCGTTCGGCGACGCGCACGGCGCGACCGAGGGCTGTCTGGACGTCACGTTCACCGACCCGGCCACCCGGGTCTACGCGAAACTGGTCCTCTCCGATGACGCGCGCACCCTGCTCGGCGGGGTGCTGGTGGGTGACGCCAGCGCGTACCCGACGCTGCGCGCCAGTGTGGGCGGCCCGCTGCCGGCCGCGCCGCTGGCGCTGCTCGCCCCCGACGGTGGCGGCGCGGACGCCGGGGCGCTGCCCGCCGCCGCGCAGGTCTGCTCGTGCAACGCGGTGACCCGGGGCGACGTGGACGCCGCCATCGCCGACGGCTGCGCGGACGTGCCGGCGTTGAAGGCGTGCACCCGGGCCGGCACCAGCTGCGGCTCCTGCGTGCCGATGCTGAAGCAACTCCTGGACGCGGCGGGGGTGGTGCAGTCCAGCGCGCTCTGCGAGCACTTCGACGTCAGCCGGCGGGAGCTGTTCGAGATCGTCCGCGTACGCGGCATCCGCACCTTCTCCCGGCTGGTCGCCGAGCACGGTCGGGGCCGTGGCTGCGACATCTGCAAGCCGGTGGTGGCGTCGATCCTCGCCTCCCTGGGCAGCGGGCACGTGCTCGACGGCGAGCAGGCGTCGTTGCAGGACACCAACGACCACTTCCTGGCCAACCTGCAACGCGACGGCAGCTACTCGGTGGTGCCCCGGATACCGGGCGGCGAGATCACCCCGAAGAAACTGATTGTGATCGGCGAGGTCGCCCGGGACTTCCAGCTCTACACGAAGATCACCGGTGGGCAGCGGATCGACCTGTTCGGGGCGCGGGTGGAGCAGCTGCCGCAGATCTGGCGGCGGCTGGTGGACGCCGGCTTCGAATCCGGTCACGCGTACGGCAAGGCGCTGCGCACGGTGAAGTCGTGCGTGGGCGAAACCTGGTGCCGGTACGGGGTGCAGGACTCGGTGGGGCTGGCCGTCGCGCTGGAGCTGCGTTATCGCGGGCTGCGCGCGCCGCACAAGCTCAAGTCGGCGGTCTCCGGTTGCGCCCGGGAGTGCGCGGAGGCGCGCAGCAAGGACTTCGGCATCATCGCCACCGAGACCGGCTGGAACCTCTACGTCGGCGGCAACGGTGGCTTCCGACCCCGGCACGCCGATCTGTTCGCCACTGATTTGTCAACAGAAACCCTGATTCGACTAATCGATAGATTTTTAATGTATTACATCCGCACCGCCGACCGGCTGCAACGCACCGCCGGCTGGATCGAGGCGATGGACGGCGGTCTCGACCACCTGCGCTCGGTGATCGTGGACGACTCACTCGGGCTCTGCGCCGACCTCGACGCGGCGATGGCCCGGCACGTGTCGTCGTACTCCGACGAGTGGCGTGACGTCCTGGACGACCCGGATCGGCTGCGCCGCTACACCTCCTTCGTCAACGCCCCCGACGTACCGGACCCGTCGATCACCTTCACCCGGGAACGCGGCCAGCCGGTGCCCGTACACGACCATCCCCCGACCGGATCCGAGCCGACCAACGGTCACCGTCGGCAACCGGTCACCCTCGGCCTACCGGAGGTACGGCGATGACCCAGACCCTCACGCTGACCTGGACCACCGTCTGTCTCCTCGACCGGTTGGAACCGGATCGGGGCGTCGCCGCCCTGGTCGACGGGGCACAGATCGCCCTCTTCCGGACCGCCGACGGGCTGTTCGCGATCGACAACCGCGATCCGGTCTCCGGGGCGTACGTGCTGTCCCGGGGCATCGTCGGCAGCCGCGGCGGAGTGCCGACGGTCGCCTCACCGCTGCACAAGCAGGTGTACGACCTGCGCAGCGGGCACTGCCTCGACCTGCCCGGGACGGCCGTGGCCCGACACGACGTGCGTTGCCGCAACGGGCTGGTCGAGGTGCGGCTGCGACAGGAGGGTTGATGCGGGAAGAACTGGCGGGCTTCACCATCGGGGTGACCGCCGACCGGCGGCGCGACGAGTTGGCCGCGCTGCTCGAACGCCGGGGCGCCCGGGTGGTGCTCGCCCCGGCGCTGCGGATCGTGCCGCTGTCCGACGACACCGAGCTGCGCGAGGCGACCCGTGCCTGCCTCGACCAGCCGCCGGACATCCTGATGGCCAACACCGGCATCGGTATGCGGGGCTGGTTGGAGGCGGCCGAGGGTTGGGGGCTGGCCGAGCCGCTGCGCTCCGTGCTGGCCAGCTCGTACGTGGTGGCGCGCGGCCCGAAGGCACGCGGCGCGATCCGGGCGGCCGGTCTGCACGACCAGTGGTCGCCCGCCTCGGAGAGCTGCGACGAGGTGGTCGAGCACCTGCGCCGGCGCGGCGTCGCCGGGCAGGTGATCGCCATGCAGCTGCACGGCGAGCGGCAACCCGAGTGCACGCTCGCGCTGGAGGCGGCGGGCGCCACGGTCATCGAGGTGCCGGTCTACCGCTGGGCACCGCCGACCGACCCGGCACCGCTGCACCGGTTGATCGACCTGATCGCCGGCCGGCTGGTGGACGCGGTGACGTTCACCTCCGCGCCGGCGGCCGAGGCGTTGCTGCGGGCTGCCGGGGACCGCACCGACGCCGTGCTGTCCGCGTTGCGCAGTGATGTGCTGGCCAGTTGCGTGGGGGCGGTGACCGCCGAGCCGCTGCTGCGGCTCGGGGTGCCGGTGAGCGCGCCGGGTCGGGCCCGGTTGGGCGCCCTGGTGCGGACCATCGTCGACGAGCTGCCCCGCCGGACCGTGACGTTCAAGGCCGGTGGGCATCTGCTCACGTTGCGCGGGCACGCCGCGGTGATCGACGGTGAGCTGCGGCCACTCGCGCCCGCGCCGATGGCGGTGTTGCGGGCGCTGGCCCAGTCACCGGGCCGGGTGCTGTCCCGCACGGCGCTGCTGCGGACCCTGCCCCGGGGCGCGGACGAACACGCCGTGGAGATGGCCGTCGCCCGCCTGCGGGCCGGCTTGCGCGCCCCCCGCGTGGTGCAGACCGTGGTGAAGCGCGGCTACCGGTTGCGGGTCGACTGAACGTGTCACGGCCGGCCGGCACGCGCCGGCCGTGACGCGATGGTTCAGCCGACCGGCGTCGGGAAGCCCCGCCCGTGCTCCGACTGGAGCCGGAGCATTGCGTGCTCGACCACCGTCACCAGCACCTGCTTGACCGAGTCCCGCTGCCGGGCGTCGGTCATCACCAGCGGCACCTGCGGCGAGATGGCCAGCGCCTCGCGGACCTCCTCCGCCTCGTACTGGGGAGCGCCGTCGAACTTGTTCAGCGCCACCACGTACGGCAGGTTGCGGTTCTCGAAGTAGTCCAGCGGTGCGAAGGCGTCGGTGATCCGGCGGGTGTCCACCAGCACGGCGGCACCCACCGCCCCCCGGATGATCTCGTCCCACATGAACCAGAACCGCGTCTGACCCGGTGTACCGAAGAGGTACAGGATCAGGTCCTGGGCCATGGTGATCCGGCCGAAGTCCATGGCGACCGTGGTGGTCTCCTTGCCCGGCACCTTGGACGGATCGTCGATGCCGACACCCGCCGCGGTCATCAACGCCTCGGTGGTCAGCGGTGTGATCTCGGAGATCGCCCCGACCAGTGTCGTCTTACCGACGCCGAAGCCGCCCGCGACGACGATCTTCGCGGATACGATTCCCCGGCCCGGCCGCCCCCCTGCGGGGTCATAGCCTGCGAAGTCCACTTAGCACCCTTCCAAGCAGTTCCATCCGCTCCTCGAACCCCTCGGCGGGAGCAGCAGTGTGTAACGTCAGCAGGCTCTCGGCCACCATGTCGGCGACCAACACCCGGGCGACGCCCAGCGGCATCCGGGTGTACGCGGCGATCTCCGCCAGCGACTGTGCTCGGCCCTCACAGACCGTGGCGATGCGGTGCTTGTCGTGCCCGGCGAAACGGGACTCGGCGACCTGGGTGGGAGAGGCGGTGAGGACGGCCTCAAGGGCGATGTCCTGCCGGGGCTCGGTACGACCACGGGTGACCGCGTACGGACGCACCAGCGCTCCGCGCGGGTCAGCGCGTCGTTGGTCCATCCCCGGTCACCTCCTCGTCCTCCGCAGAGCCGGCCTGCGCCGCCCCTCGTCCCTGGTCCGGCGCTCGGAACGAGCGCCGGCTTCCGGTGCTAAGAGCGCACCGCGTCGCGCGGCAGCGGCACCAGCGCGGCACCCACCCGCTCGACCAGCAGCGCCATCTCGTAGCCGACCTGACCCACGTCGCAGCTGCGCGCGGCCAGCACGGCCATCGAGGAACCGTCGCTGATCGACATCAGGAAGAGGTACCCGCTGTCCATCTCGATGACTGTCTGCAACACCCCGCCCGCGCTGAACATCCGGGCTGCGCCCTCGGTCAGGCTCACCACGCCGGAGGTGATCGCGGCGAGCTGGTCCGCCCGGTCCCCCGGCAGGTCCCGGGAGGACGCGAGCAACAGCCCGTCAGCGGACACCGCTACCACGTGGGCGATGCCCGCCACGCTGTCGGCGAAGTTGGTGAGCAGCCAACCCATGTCCTGCATGGCAGCTGGCCTGTTCATCGGCTCTCCTTGGTCGAGGTGCTGTTCAGGTCCGTTCCGGCCGTCCGACCGCGCTGCACACCGCGGTGGTAGGCCGACAGCAGACCACGTACTTCATCCGGGGTCCGCCGGCTGCGGTCCCGACCGCTCTTCGGTTCGATGCCACCCGGCACGAGCTGTGCCTGCGGCACCCGCTTGGGCAACCCGGAGCGGGTGGTTCCGGCGGGAGCCGGCTCGGCAGCCCGGCTGGCCCGGGACCAGCCCTCGTCCGCCGCCGTACGCCAGGCCTCTGGGTCGGCCGCGGGCGGAGCCGTCCGGCCAGCCGGGGTCGGGTTCGGGGTCGGGGTCGAGGCTGGGGTGTACGACGGTGGCGCCGACGGCCGTGCCGCGAAACCGTCCATGGTTGCGCCTCCGGCGCCCGTGGTCGTGCCGTCGGACCCACCCGGGGTACGGGTCGGCAGCTTCGGTCGGGCCGGCGGCGCGGCCGGCACGGGCGGCGCGCTCGACAGGCCGCCGTTGCCGGTGCGCTGGCCGGCGTCGGTTGCGGGTGGCTCGTCGAAGTTGGGCCGGGTGAAGATCGCGGTGGCGTCGTCGCCGTGCGACCGGAACCAGACCGCCTCCATCTCCCGGAAGATCGGAGCCTCGGCGGGGAAGTCGGGCCGGGTGCTGACCGGCACGGCGGGCACCGACGGTGCGGCCGGCGGTGCCACCGCGCCCGGCCCGGCGACCGGACCGACCGGGAGGCCCTGGACGCTGTGCCCGTCCGGGGCGTCAGCTGTGGAGCCACGCCGGGGCAGCGGGTCGACGGTCGGGTAGGCCACTGTCGGGCTGCCCAGCGAGGCCCCCGCGCCGTTGCTGTAAGCCGGTCGTGCCGGCGGGAGCGGGGCGGCGGGTGCCGGCGCGGCGGGTGCCGGGTCGGCAGGTGGCATGGCCGAGCGTGGACCGGTGTAGCCACCCGCCTGTACGGCCGGGGTGGTGTCCCGCGAGTCCAGCGGCGACTGCCACTGGGCGGGTGCCGGCGTGCTGGTCCGCCACTGGTCGGGCAGCGTCGCAGCCGACGTGGCGGCACCGGCGAACTGCTCGGCGTGACCGACCGGGGTCAGCGGCGTCTGCTCCACGGCCATCGGCTGACGCGGCCGGGTGAGCACCTGCTCACGGCCCCGGTTGGTCGGCAGCACCACGGTGGCGGCGGGCAGCGTCACCTGGGCGACGGTGCCGCCCTCGACGTTGCGGCGCAGCTCCACCCGGATGCCGTAGCGGGAGGCGAGCCGACTCACCACGGCCAGACCCATCAGCCGGAACGCGGCGACGTCGACGCTCGGCGGGGCGGCGAGCCGCCGGTTGAGCGAGTCGAGCTGCTCGTCGGTGAGGCCGAGCCCACGGTCCTCGATCTGGATGAGGACGTAGTCGCGGATCCGGCGGCCGTCGGCGACCACCGTGGTGTTCGGCGGCGAGAACCGGGTGGCGTTGTCGAGGAGCTCGGCGACGAGACGGACCACGTCGTTGACCGCGTGCGCGGCCACCGAGATGTCGGTGTCCACCGTCCCGAACTCGATGCGGTTGTACAGCTCCACCTCGGACTGGGCGGCCCGCAGGACGTCCACCACCAACGCGTCGTCGCGTCGCGGTACGGCGGAGTCGGCGCCGGCGAGGACCAGCAGGTTCTCGTCGTTGCGGCGCATTCGAGTGGCCAGGTGGTCCAGTTCGAAGAGCTGCGCGAGCCGCTTCGGGTCCTCCTCGCCGCGCTCGATCGCGTCCAGCTCGCCGATCATCCGGTCGACCAGGGTCTGACTGCGGCGGGCCAGGTTGAGGAACATCGCCGAGACGCTGGTACGCAGTGCCGCCTGCTCGGCGGCGACCCGCACCGCCTCCCGGTGTACGACGTTGAAGGCCAGCGCCACCTGACCGACCTCGTCGCGGCTGTTGAGCTGGATGGGATCCCGGACCTGGCGGACGATTTCGTCCACCCCGCCATCGCCCACGCTGCCCATGTTCTGCAGCCGCTGCACCGCGTCGGGCAGGTCGTGGTTGGCCACCGAGAGGGCGCCCTCACGCAGCCGGCGCAGCGAGTGGTTGAGCGAGCGGGCCAGCACCACGGCCAGCGACACGGCGATGATCAGGGTCAGCAGCACCAGGACCGACTCGACCACTGCCTGCCGGATGACGTCCGAGCGTGCCTGGTCGGCCTGCTGGAGCAGTCGGTCCTGCAGTTGGATCTCGGCCCAGCGCATCAGGTCGTTCACGGCGCCGATGGCTGCGGTGGCGTCCTGTGCGCTGACCAGCGGGCGCTGCCCGACCGAGCGGGTGATGTCGGTGGCCACCCGGTCGGCCAGGCCGACCGCGTCGCCGGAGACGGTGCTGTTGACCAGGCCGCGCTGCGCCGGCTCGGCAGCCAGCGAGAAGGCGACCAGGGCCTCCTGCTGACCGGTCAACGTTGCCACGAAGGAGGAGAACTGCTCCGAGTCGAGCTGGCCGGCCGTCAGCGCGGTGTAGGCGACTGCCTCTTCCTCGGCCACGGAAGCCTTGGCGCGGGCGAAGGCGGCGACCGCGCGGCGGCTGTCCGCCAGGCTTTCGTCGCCGGGCAGCTGGGCCAGGCCGTCACCGTACGAGACCAGGTCGGTGAGGATGACTCCGTAGCGGAGCACCGCCTCGGCGACCGCCATCTGCCGGCGGTCCAGCACCTCCTGACGGGTGGCGTCCAGAGTGGCCAGGTGATCGTCGATGGCGGTCAGCCGGTCCCGCAGGGCGGCCGGCACGTCGCCGATCCGGCCTCGCTCGGCGCGGTACGCGTCGACCTGCTGCTGCGTCTGGCGGACCCGCAGGTTGTACGCGTCGGCCGGCTGCTGCGGAGAGGCCAGGTAGGCGGCTGCGGCCATCCGTTCGGCGTGCAGATCCTGGGTGAGGGCGCTGACGTCGATGGAGAGGGCCGTCAGTGCCCGGGCCCGGGTGGCGTCGATGGCTCCCTCGCCGACGGAGATGAGGCGGACCGTGGCCAGCGCGATCACCGCCGCCACCGGGACGACCAGAATCAGCGCCAGCTTGGACCGGATCCGGGCGTCCCGCAGTCGCGGCATCCGTCGGCGCTCAGGGCGACCGCTGTCGCCGAGCGCGGGCAGGGTCGTCGGTCCGGTGCTCACGACATCGCCTCCGTCGTTTCTTCCCCGCCTGAGCCGCCGAGCCATGCCGTAAGCGGAGGGGACCACGCGCGGCACGGCCGCGATTTCATCAGAGATGATCGTGTTTGGGAAGCCGCAGTGAGGTAGGAAACGGTCGGACGGAGCGCATCCCGTGATCCGGTCAACTGATACCTTCATTTCTGCAAGCCCCTGAACAGGGCATGTAACTCCAGAGTGGTCACGCGTGTGTGCAAAGTGAGCTTTTGCAAACATTGCGTTACCCCAGCATGTGGGATGGCCGTCCCGAAAAATGCTGCCGGGGTCCGCGCTTGACCACAGCGCCGGCCATTGGCAAGGTTTTGCAGGCTTCGCGCACACCGTACGGCAGAGAAGATCCCGCCCTCCACTGAGGACGGATTAGCGGCGGTGACCGGGCAGCGCCCGCGCCCGCACCTGGAGGACTGAGTTGAGCCCCATCCGCTCCGCGACCATCGCGGCGCTCGCATCGGCCGTAGTGGCCACCACGCTCGCCGGCTGCCAGTTTGGCGAGGCGGAGCAGGACACGAGTCCGATCGTGATCGCCGCCGATCTCGAACTCTCCGGCGCCGCAGCCACGGTTGGCCGGACATACCAGCGAGCCCTCGAACTCAAGGTCGACCAGTTGAACTCCTCCGGCGCGCTGAACGGCCGGGAGATCAAGCTGACGGTGAAGGACAACCGTTCCGACTCGGCCGAGTCACTTCGCAACATCGTCGACTTCAGCAGCGATTCGCGGGTCAGCGCCATCATCATGGGCGGCTGCAACGAATGCGCGGTCGGAGCGGTCGGGACCATCAACGAGAAGCGGATTCCCACCATTGCGCTAGCCGCTTCCGGGGCCATCGCCGCGCCGGTCGCCGAACGGCGCTACGTGTTCAAGCTGGGCCCTAACGCCCCGGACAGCGCCGCGGCACTGACCAACGAACTGCGCCGCAACAACATCCGCAAGGTGGGGATGCTGGTCAGCGACGACGACTATGGCCAGGAGGGCGCGGCCGCGCTCAAGAGCGAGCTGGACAAGGCGGACATCTCGCTCCGGCAGCAGCGGATCAAGACCACCGACACCGATGTCAGCCGGCAGGTTCAGCAGCTCGCGGCGGGCAAGCCCGACGCGATGGTCTTCTGGACCCCGCCGGAGCAGGCGACGCTTGCCGCCACCAGCGCCCAGCAGACCAGCTTCCGTGGAGCGATCTACTTCGACGCGGGGGCAGCGGGCGACCTCTTCCTCGGCTCGGCGGCCAAGGCCACCGAGAAGGCCACCCTGATCTTCACGCAGACGATGGTGATCGACGACGTGATCGCGACCACGCCGGCCAAGGCGGCGCGGCGGCAGTGGTTCCAGGACTACACGGCACGCTTCGGCGGCTACAACGGGTCCTCGTCCTTCGCCGCGGACGCCGTCCAGCTGATCGCCGACGCCGAACTGCGCGCCGGTGGCGAGATCGGGAAGGTGGACCGCAACGGCCTTCGGGACGTGCTGGAGACGTCCCAGATGGACGGTCTGTCCGGCCCGATCCGCATGACGCCGGACAACCACAGCGGTCTGATGCCGCAGGCGCTCACCACGCTGGTCGCCCGCAATGGTCGCTGGCGGTTGGCGGGGTAACGCTCGGGCCTTTCATCTGGCTGGGGTTCGTCGGGTGCCGGGTGGGGGGTGTGGCCGACCGTGCCCGGCTCCGGGCGGTCAGGCTTGATCCCTCCGCCGGGCACGGTCGGCCACACCTTCTCGCCTGCGGCTTTGACGGAACGGGCCGGCCTCCTGAGTGGGGGGCCGGCCCTTCGCGTTTCCTGGGGTTGATCTCTTCTGTTGTTGGTCTGCCTTCAGCGGGTGCTGGTGGTTTCTCGCACCCAGGGCAGGGCGATCCGCTCGATCAACAGGAGCGCCGAGTAGAGCAGGATGCTCACCAGAGCCACCAGCATGATCGCCGCCCAGGCGGTGGCGGTGTCGCCGATACCGGCGTACTGCGTGATGACGTAGCCGAGGCCACTCTCGCCGGCCTGGAACTCACCGATCACCGCGCCGATCGCGGCCAGTGGCATGGCCACCTTGAGCCCTACGAAGATCTGCGGCAACGCGGCCGGGAAGCGCACCTTTCGGAACGCCTGCCAGCGTGAGGCGTTCCAGGAGCGCACGAGTTCGGCCAGGTCAGCCGGCGTGGTGGTGAGCCCGGTCGCGGTCGAGAGCACGATCGGGAAGAAGCAGAGCAGGAACACCATGGTCAGGATCGGCTTCTGGCCCCAGCCGAGTGCCACCACCAACAACGGGCCAAGCGTGATCTTCGGCACCGCGTTCACCGCGACCAGCAGCGGGGTGAACATCCGCTCCACCGTGCGGGAGCTGGCCAGGGAGAGTCCGATCAGGACACCGGCGGCCGTCGAGAGCGCGAAGCCGATCAGGATCTCCAGCAGGGTGTCCCAGGTGTGCTCCAGCAGCTGGGCCGGCTTGTCGACGAACGCGGTGAGCACGTCGCCGGGCGGAGGCAGAGCTGCGGGGTGGATCAGCTCCAGCCGGGCGGTCAACCACCACACCGCCAACGCGACCAGGAGGCCGACCGCGGGCAGCACCGTATCGGCCCCGGCCCGCAGACCGGCACCTCGACCCGCGCGCCCCGCCTCGGGGGCGGCACTGGAGGGCGGGGTTTCCGCCACCGCCGGGTCCGCTGACCGGACGTCGGTCATCTCTGTCCTCCTAGAAATCCCACGGCCCCCGGGGGGCCGACGAGCGACGGGGGTACGCCCCACCGGGATCGGCGGGACGTACCCCCTCATGACGACCGGACGATCAGGCCTTCGGCGCGAGGCTGAAGTCGATGATCTGCTCGGGGGTGATGTTCTGCTTCAGCGCGCCGGCGCCCTGCAGGATGGCGATGCTCTTGGCGACCCGACCGCTGTCCAGGGTGCCGATCGCGGTGCCGGTGTTGCCGGAGCGGACGTACGCGGCCATCAGGTCCAGCTCGGCGGCGGCGGAGACCGGGTTGGTGGCGTCGACGTTCTTCTTCAGGATGTCGGCGGCCTCCTTGGAGTTCGCCAGGCTGTACTCGAGGCCCTTGAGCAGCGCCGCGGTGAACCGCTTCACCATCTCGGGCTTCTCCTTGGCGATCTTCGAGGAGGTGATCAGCACGTTGCCGTAGAGGTCCTGCATCACGTTGCTGTACGGCAGCATGACGGCCTTCTTCTTGGCCACGCCCTCGATGGTGGGCTGACCGACGACGAACTGACCGATGCCGTCCACCGAACCAGCGGCCAGGGTTCCGATCAGGTTCTGCGCCTCACCGTTGACCCAGGTCACCTTGTTCACGTCCACGCCGGCGAGCCGGGCGTACGTCGGGAAGAGGTTGCGGACCACGGACCCGGGGGTGTCGGCGAGCTTCTTGCCCTCGAGGTCCTTCGGCGAACTGATGTTCTTGCCCTCGACGGTGGCGATGGCCGCCATGGTGCGCTGCTGGATCGCGGCCACCGCGGTGAAGTCCTTCGCCTGGCCGTTGCCGAGCTGGAGCAGGCCGCCGGTGAGGTCGATCGGGCCGAAGTCGGCCTGGCCGCCGACGATGGTCTGGATGACGCCACCGGTGCCCTGGCCGGCCTTGATCTCGACGTCGAAACCGGCTTCCTTGAAGAAGCCCTTGTCCTTCGCCACCCAGGCGTAGGAGTCACGGCCGAAGTTGCCGAACGAGGTGAGGTAGGTCACACTCTCCAGCTTCTTGCTGTCGCCGCCCTTGGCATCGGCGGTCGAATCCGACCCGCTGCTGCAGGCGGAGACAAGGGCTAGGGCGGTGGCCAGCGCGGCCGTAGCGACCGTACGGGTCAGCCTTCTCATCAGTGCACCATGTCCTTTCCGACCGGGGCCGGCAGGCCACCGGAGGGGGTTGTTATGACGGGTCGGCGGGAGGGGTAGAAGCCGGACTCCGCCGTCGTGAGGGGATTCTTCGCGGGCACAGCGTACGAGAAACCCACAGTTGTGACGCCAGGCGTATCGGGTTGCGGAACGGAAACAACCTGACGACCACCCCAGCCGGTGCCATACCTCGACAGGGCGGCTAGCCTTTGTCGGATTCCTGACCCTCGACTCAGCGGAGGTACGCCGGAGATGATCCGACTGTCCGGGGTGTCCCGCACCTTCGAGGGCCGGTCCGGCCAGGTCGAGGCGCTGCGCGGCATCAACCTCGACGTCGCCGAGGGCGAGTTCGTGGCCGTGCTCGGCCGATCCGGCTGCGGCAAGTCCACGCTGCTGCGGCTGATCGCCGGGCTGCTCCCGCTGAGCGCCGGTGAGATCACCGTCGCCGGTACGCCGATCACCCGCCCCCGCCAGGACATCGCCATGCTGTTCCAGAAGCCGGCGCTGCTGCCCTGGCGCACCGTGCTGGACAACGTCATGTTGCCCGTGGAGATCTTCGGCTGGAGTCGCGCCAAGCACCGGGAGCGGGCCCGGCAACTGCTGGACGTGGCCGGGTTGGCCGGCTTCGAGAAGCGGTTGCCGCACGAGCTCTCCGGCGGCATGCAACAGCGGGTGTCACTGTGCCGGTCGTTGATCGGCGAGCCCCGCGTGATGCTCATGGACGAGCCGTTCTCCGCGCTGGACGCGCTCACCCGCGAGGAACTGTCCGGCGAGCTCCAGCGGGTGCACATGGAGAACAAGCCGACGATCGTCTTCGTCACCCACTCGATCGACGAGGCGGTGCTGCTCGCCGACCGGGTGGTCGTGCTGAGCCCCCGCCCCGGCCGGATCCGCAAGGTCGTCGAGGTGACCATCCCCCGTCCCCGCACCCTGGGCCGCAACGCCCACCTGGCCGACGTCGCCCAGGTCAGCGCCGACCTGCACGAACTGCTGATGGAACGCGAGCAGCCGGCCGCCGCCGGCGCGGAAGGACACTGAACATGCGGGTGTCGGTCTTCACCGAGCCGAACCGTGGCGCCAGCTACGACACCCAGCTCCGGTTCGCCCGGCTGGTTGAGGCGTGCGGCTACGAGGGCTTCCTCCGCGCCGACCACTATCAGTCGATGGGCGCCGACCCGGGCCTGCCCGGCCCGACGGACGCCTGGCTGACCCTCGCCGCCCTGGCCCGGGAAACCGAGCGGATCCGGCTCGGCACCCTGGTCACGTCGGCCACGTTCCGCCTGCCCGGCCCGCTCGCGGTGATGGTGGCGCAGGTCGACCAGATGAGCGGTGGCCGGGTCGACCTGGGCATCGGCGCGGGCTGGTACGAGCGCGAGCACACCTCGTACGGCATCCCGTTCCCGGCGGTCGGCGAGCGCTTCGACCGGTTGGCCGAGCAGCTTGAGGTGATCACCGGGTTGTGGGGAACCCCGGCCGGTCAGACCTACACCTTCACCGGCGACCACTACCGGCTGGTGGACGCTCCCGCGCTGCCCAAGCCGGTGCAGGTGCCCGGCCCGCCGATCATCGTGGGCGGGCGCGGTCCCAAGCGCACACCCGAACTGGCCGCCCGGTACGCGGACGAGTTCAACATGCCGTTCAAATCCGTGGCCGTCACCGCCGAGGCGTACGACCGGGTGCGCGAGGCATGTGAGCGCACCGGACGGGCGGAGTCCGGGCGCGACCCGTTGGTGCTCTCCGCCGGGATCGTCGTCGCCATCGGCCGGACCGACGCCGAGGCCCAGCGTCGGGCCGCGCCCCTGCACGAGAAGAGCGCGCTGCCACCGGAGGATCCGGTGGTCGGCTCCCCCGCGCAGCTCGCGCAGCGAATCGGTGAGTTCGCCACGATCGGCACCACGCGGGTCCACCTCCGCCTGATCGACTTCGATGATCTCGACCACCTTGAGCTGATCGCCGCCGAGGTGCTGCCCCAACTGAACGGAGCGAGATGACCGACGTGATCGACGGAACCGAACTCGGACCGGTGGGTCAGGAGATCGTTTTCGAGAACGACCGGGTCCGGGTCTGGCACATCCGCCTCGAGCCGGGTGAGCGGCAACCGCTGCACCGGCACGACCACCCCTACCTGGTGGTGGCGATCGAGGGTGCCAAGAACGTCGTACAGACCATCGACGGCACCCGGATCGACGCCGACGAGCCCACCGGCGGGGTGGTCTACCGGGACCCGGGCGCGGTGCACATGCTGACGAATGTCGGGGATACGACTTACCTGGCCCGACTGGTCGAACTCAAGTAGACCCACCGGTCGTCACCGGCGTGCCGCGCGGCGCGCCGTTGGCTATCGGGTGTACCAGGTGCGTAACGTGCCGGACATGGCCTTTCGGACCTGGGGCAGACTGCTGCTCACGGCGCTCGGGGTGAGCGTGCTGGCCGGAGCCGGCCAGCTCGGCGTCGCGTACGGTTTCGGCATCGTCCGACTGACCGGCGCTTTCACCGGTACGACAGTCAACCAGTGGCCGGCCCAGCTCGTCTGGGTGGGTTGGTTCGCCGCGAACGCCGCCGTCGCCGGCGCCGTCCTGGCCGGACGCCTCGCTCACCGCGACATCCCGGCGACCAGCACCGGCCGGCAGTTGGCGGTCGGTGGCGCGGCGGCGCTCGGCGCCACCGTCATCGCCCCGCTCTGCATGCAGCCCGCCCGCGCCGCGGAGCTGATCTCCGTCGACCCGGTCTGGGCGGTGGGCATCTGCGCGATGGTCGGTGCGGTGATCGGGGCGGGCGCGGCGATCGCCGTCCTGTTCCGGCCCGAGCTGGGCTGGAACATGGCGGCCGTGGCCGGCGCGGTCTGGCTGTTGGCGCTGATTTCCGTCCTACCGTCGCTCGGCACGGCCGGCCCACTGCCGACCGTCCGGCTCGGCGTACTGGAACCGAGCTGGCTCGGCGACGCCGCCGCGCAGCGGCTGGCACTGCTCCTGTTGCCGACCGTGGCGCTGCTGGCCGGCGCGGCGACCGCCGGGCTGGCTCGCTGGCGGGGCCAGGCTCCGCTGGTCAGCGGGGCGACCGGGGTGGCCGGTCCGGTGCTGGTGGCGTTCGCCTACCTGACCGCCGGTCCGGGTGACGCGGTGGACCGCTACCAGGCCACCCCCTACTACGGCTCGTTGATCGCGATCCTCGCCGGAGCACTCGGCGCAGCCGCCGCCGCGCTGCTGCGCTGGCCGGCGGGCACCCGTACCGCCGATCCGCAGGCGATCGAGCCCACCGCCATCCTCCGACCGCTGCCCGCCGGCCCGGCGCTGCCCAACTCCGCGTCGGCAGACGACCGGGACACCGCCGAGCGCACCGACCCGGAGCCGACCAACGCCGAGCCGTCCACTGGCGGCGTCGTTGCGGGCACGTGGGCGGCGGGCGAACCCGATGGCGTACGCACCGTCCCCGCCCACTGGGACTGGCCGGAGACCACCGCGAGCGGGCAGCACGGTCCGGCTCCCGCCGCCGCGCCGTCCGCCGCCGCGAATCAGCCGGCAGCCTGGCTGACCGCGCCGACCGGTGAGTTCACCGCCGCCGGGCAGACGCCCCCGGCGCCCCGCGATGATGTCCCGGCCACGACCAAGCCCCTGACCACGGCCAAGCCCTCGGCCAGCACCGACGCCACCGACACCACCCCGGCCAGCACCACGGCCGGCCCCGCCGACACCGCGACCTCGACGGGCGACCGAGCGGTCGACGAGCCGGCCGACAGCGCGGATACGGAAACCAGCGGCAGGCCGACCGGTGGGCGTACCACCCGCAAGGCCACCGCCACCGCCGCCACCGTCTCGGCCCCGACCGGCACGGACCCGGAGGCGACCAGCGCTGGTACGGCCGACCCCGGCACGCCCGAGGCACCGCCGACAATCAAGCCTCGACGGGCCCGCAAGTCGAAGACCAGCCCGGACCCGACCGCCTCTGGCGTGGCTGACGACCCGTCCTCCGCCGATTCGGCAACCACCCCCGAGACGGCCACCACCGAATCGGCCACCACCGAGTTGGCCACCGGCCACGCCACGAAGGGCACCCGGCCGCGCAGGCCCGCCGACAGCACCGGCTCGAAGCAGACGCCGGCCAACCCCGTCACCAGCTCGAAGCAGACACCGGACACCTCGGGGACCGGTTCGAAGCAGACGCCAGTCACCTCGGCGACCGCCGGAACCGGCGCGACGGAGGTGCCGGCCAACCCGGAGTCCCCGACCACGGCAACCGACACCGCGCAGACACCGACCACCGCGACCGGCGCGACGCCGGCACCGGCCAGCCGCTCTGGTGCGGAGACTGCTGCTGACCCGCTCGTGCGGGGAGCCCACACCGGCAGCAGCGCGGCACCGGCCGAAACGACCTCCCCGACCAGCGATCCGACCAGCGATCCGGCCGTCGCCGAGGCTCGTGGCACCGACAGCGCACGGCCGGCGGCCGAGGACGTCCCCACCGCTGGGTTGTTCGAGGCCACTGCCGCCAGCGACCCGGGCACGGACCGGTGGACACCCACGCCGTCGGCCTGGCCGGTCACCTCGACGTGGACGGTGCCACCGTCGACCTCCGAGCCGGGGGCAACGACATCGGAGGGGTCCAGTGGGCCGAACGAGCCGACTGGGTCGACGCCCAAGCCCCGGCACCGGGCGTTGCCGGACCTGAGCCGGGCCGGCACCTGGAACGCGTTCGACACCGCTCGGCGCGGCGCCTCCGCAGGATCGCAGGACAGGTCGACGGCGCGGACAACGCCGACCGGAGCCAGCGACACGACCGCCCCGGTCGCGCACCCGGGCACGGCGGGCGAGGCCTCCGGTGCCACCAGCGCCACCAGCGATGTGGCGCCTACCGACGACACGTCGACTGCGCCGAAGGTGGCAGAGCAGCCCTCCCGGCGAGGACGCCTCGGCGGGCTGTTCCGCCGCAACCGGCCCCGCGCCGACGAGGAGAGCCCGAAGACGTCGGACGAGGCGGAGCCGCTGGCGACCCAGGACGAGGAATTCGTGGACTGGGTCGCCGGTCTGAGCAAGCCCGTGTCGGACAACGAACCGGAGCAGGAGAACCGCCGCCGGTCGTTGCGCTCCACCGGTCGGCACCACCGCGACTGACCCCACCACGACCGACCTCACCGCCCACCGCCCGGACGCGGGACGGGGACGTCCCGGGACGCCACAGGGGACGCCCCGGGGACGGGCCGGGTCAGGCGAGCGGTAGGTAGACCCGGCTACCGCCGGAGACGAACTCCTCCGACTTGTCCTTCATGCCGCGCGCCGCGTACTCCTTGAGCTCTTGCGTGATCTTCATGGAGCAGAACTTCGGGCCACACATCGAGCAGAAGTGCGCGGTCTTCGCCGGCTCGGCGGGCAGGGTCGCGTCGTGGTACGCGCGGGCCGTCTCCGGGTCCAGCGAGAGGTTGAACTGATCCTCCCAGCGGAACTCGAACCGTGCCTTCGACAGGGCGTCGTCCCAGGCCTGCGCGCCCGGGTGCCCCTTGGCCAGGTCCGCCGCGTGGGCCGCGATCTTGTACGCGATCACGCCCGCCTTCACGTCGTCCCGATCCGGCAGGCCGAGGTGTTCCTTCGGCGTGACGTAACAGAGCATGGCGGTGCCGAACATGCCGATCATCGCGGCGCCGATCGCCGAGGTGATGTGGTCGTACGCCGGCGCGATGTCGGTGGTCAGCGGACCGAGCGTGTAGAAGGGCGCCTCGTGGCACCACTCCTGCTGAAGGTCCACGTTCTCCTTGATCTTGTGCATCGGTACGTGACCGGGGCCCTCGATCATCACCTGGACGTCGTACTCCCAGGCGATCTTCGTCAGCTCGCCGAGGGTACGCAGCTCGGCGAACTGCGCCTCATCGTTGGCGTCGGCGATGGAGCCGGGGCGCAGCCCGTCGCCGAGGGAGAACGTCACGTCGTACTTCGCGAGCAGCGCGCACAGCTCCTCGAAGTAGGTGTAGAGGAAGTTCTCCTCGTGATGCGCCAAGCACCACGCCGCCATGATCGAACCGCCTCGGGACACGATTCCGGTCACCCGGTTGACCGCCAACGGCACGTACGGCAGGAGCACGCCGGCGTGCACCGTCATGTAGTCCACGCCCTGCTCGGCCTGCTCGATCACGGTCTCCCGGAACACCTCCCAGCTCAACTTCACCGGGTCGCCGCCGACCTTCTCCAGCGCCTGGTAGATCGGCACCGTGCCGATCGGCACCGGCGAGTTCCGCACGATCGCCTCACGGGTCTCGTGGATCCGCTTACCAGTGGACAGGTCCATCACGGTGTCCGCGCCCCAGCGGGTGGCCCACGTCAGCTTCTCCACCTCCTCCGCGACCGACGAGCTGACCGCCGAGGTGCCGATGTTGGCGTTCACCTTGACCAGGAACGCCTTGCCGATGATCGCCGGCTCGCACTCCGGGTGGTTGACGTTGAGCGGAAGCACCGCCCGACCGGCGGCGATCTCGGCCCGCACGAGTTCCGGGTCGACGTTCTCGCGGATCGCCACGAACTCCATCTCCGGCGTCACCACACCCGCCCGCGCGTACGCGAGCTGGGTGGGCCGGCGACCGTCCACCCCGGCCAGCGGCGTGCCCGCGCCCCGCACCGGTGCCACGTCACCCCGCTCGGCGATCCACGGCCCGCGCATCGGCGGCAGCCCCACCTCCGGGTCCGAACCCGGACCGGACGTGTCGTACAACCGCACCGGTGGCAGGTCTCCAGTCAGCCCCACCTCCGCGAACGGCACCCGGACATCCGGCCGCGAACCCTCGACGTACACCTTGCCTCGTGTGTGCATGACAGCCTCCCTGGTGATCAAGCGGACCAGCCGAAGTGGTTCAGCGGCCCGCGCCCTGCGCCCAGCTCCCAGCCCTGCGCGCCGGTCAGCGCACGGAGCACGTACTCCTTGGCGGCCCCCACGGCGACCGGCACCGGATCGCCCCGACCGAGCCGCACCGCGATCGCCGCGGAGAACGAACAGCCGGTGCCGTGGGTGTGCCGGGTGCTCACCCGGGGTGCGCGCAACAGGGTGCTGACCCCGCCGCCGTGCAGCACGTCGACCGCTTCACCCCCGTCGAGGTCACCGCCCGTGACCACCACGTACTCCGGGCCACCGGCCGCCAGGGCCTCGGCGGCCACGACCATCGCGGCCACGTCGTCCACCGGGCGTCCGGTGATCGCCGCGGCCTCCGCGCAGTTCGGGGTCGCCACCCTGGCGTACGGCAGCAGCCGCTCCACCGCACCCACCACGCCGAGCCGGTGACCACTCGTGGCGACCAACACCGGGTCGACGACGAGTTGCGGCAACCGGCCGTCCCGGGCCGCCTCGGCCACCACGTCCGCGATCGCCGGGGTGCCGAGCATCCCCGTCTTCACCGCGGCGACTGTGAAGTCGGTGAGCACGCTGTCCAGTTGCTCGGTGACAGTGCGCGGGGGCAGCGGCAGCACCGCGTCGACACCCCGGGTGTTCTGCGCGGTGACCGCCGTGAGGACGCTGGTGCCGTACGCGCCGAGTGCGGCGAAGACCTTGAGGTCGGCCTGGATGCCGGCGCCGCCACCGGAGTCCGAGCCGGCGATGGTGAGGATGGTGTGCGGGGTCATTGTCTTTCCCTGGTTGAGGGCTGGGGCTGACCGTTTTTGGTTGCGGTTTGGGGCTGCGGCCGACCGTGCCCACTCCGGGCGGTCAGGCTTGATCCCTGCGTGGGCACGGTCGGCCGCAGCCCTGACGTGGGAACGGTCGGCCGCGGCCCCGTTCGTGGGGGCCTGGCTGACTCCGCGCCGGCTTTAGAGAGCTCCGGGGTGATCGCCTCTTGGAAGGCTCTGGTGAGGGTGGCGGCTGTTTCGGTGGGGTCGTTGGCTCGCATGAGTGCGCCCAGGACGGCTACGCCGGCGGCTCCTGCTTGGACGCAGGTGGTCACCTGTTCCGGTGTTTCGATGCCGCCGAGGGCCAGCACGGGCACCGGGCTGACCTCGATCAGCTTGCGCAGCCCGTCGACGGTCAGGGGTGGGCCGTAACCCGGTTTGGTCTTCGTGGGCCAGACCGGGGAGATGGTGGCGTAGTGCTCGGTGGTCAGGCGGTTCAGCTCGGGTTGGTGGTGGCAGGAGCGGCCGACCAAGCCGTGGCGTGGGGGCGGGTACGGGCCGGCGGCGGGAAGGTGCACGGCGTCGCCGCCGAGCGGGTCCGGGCCGGCCACGATGAGGGTTCCGTCGACCTCGGCGAGGATCGCACGCAGGTCGGTCGCCAGGGCGGCGCGTTCGGCGCGGGGCAGGTCCTTCTCCCGCAGCACCACCCAGCGCACTCCCCCGGCCACCGCTCCCGCCACGACCCGGTCGAGCCCGCCCGGCGTGACGAGCCGATCGGTCAACACGACAACACCGGACGGCGCGGTCACAGCTCGGGTCTTCCCTCGTCGGGGGTGGAGGCGAGCGCGTGGAAACGGCGCTCGATCCGGCCGGCCCCGGCCGCCAGTCGGCCCGCCTCGACCGCGTACCGCATCGCGGTGGCCATCGCCACCGGGTCGGCCGCCCGGGTGACCGCGCTCGCCAGCAGCACCCCGTCGCAGCCCAGCTCCATGGCCAGCGCCGCGTCGGACGCGGTGCCGATGCCGGCGTCGAGGATCACCGGCACGTCCACACCCTGGCGGATGAGCCGAATGTGGTGCGGGTTGCCGACGCCGAGCCCCGAACCGATCGGCGAGCCGGCCGGCATCACGGCGGCGCAACCCACGTCGGCGAGGCGGCGGGCGAGCACCGGGTCATCGCTGGTGTACGGCAGCACTGTGAAGCCGTCGGCGACCAACTCCTCGGCGGCACGGAGCAGCTCCACCCCGTCGGGCAGGAGCGTCCGCTCGTCGCCGATCACCTCCAGCTTGACCCAGTCGGTGTCGAACGCGTCCCGGGCCAACCGGGCCACCTTCACCGCCTCGGTCGCGGTGTGGCAGCCGGCGGTGTTGGGCAGCAGGCGTACGCCGCACCGGTCCAGCAGCTCCAGCAAGCCACCGGTGGAGCCCGGCGCGGTGCCCACCCGGCGCAGCGCCACTGTGACGAGTTCGGTCCCGGACGCCCGGATCGCCTGCTCCAACACGTGCAGGTTCGCGGCGCCGCCGGTGCCGAGGATCAGCCGTGAGGTGAAGGTCTCCCCACCCAGCTCGAACGGCATCCCGCTCACCCGCCCTGCGCCGCGGTGAGCACCTCGACCCGGTCACCGTCGCGCAGCATCCGGGCCGGCCAGCCGGTCCGGGGCACCACCTCGCCGTTGACCGCGACCGCCACTCCCCGTGGGTGCGGCACGATGTCGCGGACCAGGTCCGCCACGGAGGCGTCAGCGGCGACGCTGCGCCCGGCCCCGTTCACAGTCAACTCCACGGGCTCCCCTCCATCGTCAGTTCAGGTCCGCCCACCGCGGCACCGGCCGGACGGAAGCGGTCGGCCCGCAACGGCGTGAGCAGCGGGTCGGGTACGCCGCCGAGCACCAGGTCGGCGATCAGGTCGGCGGTGATCGGGGTGAGCACGATGCCGTGCCGGTGATGCCCGGTGGCGGCCAGAACGTCCGGTCGGTCGGGCAGCGGCCCGAGGATCGGCGCGTTGTCCGGGGTGCCCGGGCGCAGCCCGGCGACGGCCTCGACCAGGTCGTACTCGGCCAGTTCGGGCAGCAGGTCGACCCCGGCGCGCAGCAGCCGCTGCACGGCGCCGGCGGTGACGGTGGTGTCCGACCGCTCCTCGACCGTCGCGCCGAGCACCACCTCGCCGCCTGCGCGGGGCACCAGGTAGACGTGCTCGCCGTCGGCGTACCCCCGGATCACGTGCCGGAAGCCCGGCGCGACGCCGTCGGACGCGCGGAGGCGGAGGATCTGGCCCTTCACCGGCCGCACGGGCAGGCCGGTGAGCGCGGCGGCCCCGCAGCCGGCGGCGACCACCGTGACGCCGGCGTCCACGTCGGACAGCTGCCGGACCGGCTGCGGCACGAGCACCACGCCGGCCCGCCGCGCGGCCGTGCGCAGCGCCGGCACCAGCAGCCGGGGGTCGACCTGGTGGTCGGTGGGCGCGAGCGCGCCGCCGCGCACCCGTGGGGCGAGCGCCGGTTCGCGGTCGCGCAGCTCGCTGGGGCGCAGCGGCGTCACGGGCAGGCCCAACCCCTGCTGGTACGCCCAGAGTCGACGCGCCTCGGCCAGGTCGTCGCCGGTGAGCCCGACCATCAGGGTGCCCTCGGTGCGGTAGCCGATCTCGACTCCGGTCGTCTCGGTCAGCTCGGCGGCGAACGCCGGCCAGCGGGCGGCGGACGCCAGCAGCAGCGCGGTCAGCTGCCGCTCACCGAAGTACGCCTCGGCGACCGGGGAGAGCATGCCGGCGGCCACCGCCGACGCCCCCGAGCCGGGTGCTGGATCGTGCACCACCACCCGCAGCCCCCGCGCGGCGCAGCGCCAGGCGATCGCCAGCCCGATCGGGCCCGCCCCCACCACTGCCACGTCCGGCCGGACCCGGTCGCTCGACAGCGGTGACGGGAACCGGCCGGTCAGCACGTCAGGGCCTCGATCAGCTCGGCGGTCGCCCGTGCCGGATCGGCGGCGGTGGAGACGGCACCGACCACCGCCACCCCGTACGCGCCGGCGGCCCGCAGCGCCGGCACCCGGGCGGCGGTCACTCCACCGATCGCGATGACCGGGACGTCGACGGCGTCGACGACGGCGCGTACCCCGGCGGGCCCGATGGGATCCGGCAGGCCGGTCTTGGTGCTGGTGGTGTGGCACGGCCCGACGCCGAGATAGCTGGCGCCTGCCGTGACGGCCTCGCGCGCCGGGCCGGGCGCGCGGGCGGTGGCGCCCAGCACGCCGGTGGGGCCGAGCACCCGGCGGGCGGCGGCGACCGGTAGGTCGTCGGCGCCGACGTGCCCACCGGCGGCACCCACCGCAAGCGCCACGTGCAACCGGTCGTTGACCAGGCACGTCGCCCGGTACGACGCGCAGAGCGCCAGCACCCGCCGGGTCAGGTCGTACGCCTCGCGATCGGTTGCGGAATCCTCGACCCGGACCTGCACCACCAGGTCGGCCTGGGCCACCGTGAGGGCGGCGCGCACCACGGTGAGTGGGTCGCGACCGGGTCGGGTGTCGGTGATGAGATGCAGTCGTCCCAGGGACGGCATGGCAACGCTCCTCCCTGCGCCGGCATTACCCGGATCAGGTTCGACGGTCGGGGGCTGTCAGCCCCCCTCTCAGCCCGGTTCACCGGGCTCCCGTGGGTTACTTGCGTGTCACCGTACGACAGATCCGCCGGCCTGCCAAGGCGCGGGGTGGGCGGCGGCCGCCCGGCCGGGGCCGGGAAAAAACGAGCAAGATCGTTGGGCACTTCATACGGTCCTGTTCGGAATGTCGCCCGCTGTTGCAGAACCGTTACCCGTCTGCATCTTGCCCGACATCGAGCCAGCCGAATTAATTTGTTCAGCGATTCGACAAAATGTCGGTGGGGGCACCCTGGCACGGTGTGACCACCGGCTCCATCAGGGACGGCCTTCGGCGAGCCGACTCCCGCGATCTCTGTCACTACGACACAGGAGGCGGCGTGTCCCGTTCTCGTCGTGCCCGCGTACCAATCACCGCAACCCTAATCTCCCTGGCCATGGCCTCGACCACCCTGTTCGGCACGCCCGCACAGGCGGCCGCCCAGGTCCCCGCACGGGATGCGAAGGCCGCAGCCCCGGTCAGCCAGGTGGCGCCGAAGGCGCCAAAGGCCGCAGCCGATCCCTTCTCCGTCCTCGTCTTCTCCAAGACCGCCGGCTTCCGGCACGACTCCATCCCCACCGGCATCGCCGCCATCCAGCAGCTCGGCGCCGCCAACGGATTCACCGTGGACAACTCCGAGGACGGCGCCGCATTCAACGACGCCAACCTAGCGAAGTACAAGGCGGTGATCTGGCTCTCCACCACCGGTGACGTGCTCAACGCCGACCAGCAGGCGGCGTTCGAGCGCTACGTGAAGGCCGGCGGCGGTTACGTCGGCATCCACGCCGCGTCGGACACCGAGTACAGCTGGGCCTGGTACGGCGACCTGGTCGGCGCGTACTTCGCCAACCACCCGCAGAACCAGACGGCCACGGTCAAGGTGGAGGATCACGCCCACCCGTCCACGGCCGAACTGCCGGACCGATGGTCCCGGTTCGACGAGTGGTACAACTACCAGAGCAACCCTCGGCCGGACGTGCACGTGCTGGCCAGCCTGGACGAGAAGAGCTACACCCCCGGCGCCGGCGCGATGGGTGCCGACCACCCGGTCGCCTGGTGTCAGGACTACGACGGTGGCCGGTCCTGGTACACGGGCCTCGGGCACACCCGGGAGTCGTACGCCGAGCCCGGGTTCCTCTCCCACCTGCTCGGCGGCATCCGGACCGCGGCGGGCGTCGAGAACGCCGACTGTGGCGCCTCGAAGACCTCCAACTTCGAGAAGGTCACGCTGGACAGCAACACCAGCAACCCGATGGAGTTGGACATCGCCCCCGATGGGCGGGTCTTCTACATCGAGCGCGACGGTCGCGTGCAGATCGTGAAGCCGGACACCGGCAACACCGTCACCGCCGTCGACCTGGACGTCTTCACCGGTAACGAGGACGGCCTCATCGGCATCCGGCTCGACCCGGACTTCGCCACGAACAACTGGGTGTACCTGTACTACGCCCCGAACGACGGGGTCACCCGCAACCTGCTGTCCCGGTTCACCGTGACCGGCGACACCATCAGCCTGGCCAGCGAAAAGCAGGTGCTGCGGGTCGACACCCAGCGCAACACCTGCTGCCACGCCGGCGGCAGCATGACCTTCGACGGCGAGGGCAACCTCTACCTGGCCACCGGTGACAACACCAACCCGTTCGAGTCGAACTCGTACTCGCCGATCGACGAGCGGTCGGGTCGCCAGGACTACGACGCGCAGCGCACCTCGGCGAACACGAACGACCTGCGCGGCAAGGTGATCCGGATCCACCCGGAGGACGACGGGACGTACACCGTTCCGGCCGGCAACCTCTTCGCGCCGGGCACCGAGAAGACCCGTCCCGAGATCTACGCGATGGGCTTCCGCAACCCGTTCCGGATCGGCACCGACCCGAAGACCAACACGCTGTACGTCGCGGACTACGGGCCGGACGCCAACTCGGACAACCCGAACCGGGGCCCCCGAGGTCTTGTCGAGTGGAACATCGTCACCCCGGGCAACTACGGCTGGCCGTACTGCACGGGCACGAACGAGGCGTACAACGACTACACGTTCCCGTCCGGCCCGAGCGGTCCGAAGTTCGACTGCGCCGCGCCGGTGAACAACTCGCCCAACAACACCGGCCTGACCAACCTCCCGCCGGTGGTCCCGGCGACCGTCGACTACGGGTACGCCGGTGACGCGCGCTACCCGGAGATCGGCGGCGGCGGCGCCCCGATGGGTGGCCCGGTCTACCGCTACGACGCCGACCTCAACTCCAACCGGAAGTGGCCGGCGTACTACGACGGTAAGGCTCTGCTCGGCGAGTGGAACCAGAACAAGATGTACACCATGCAGCTGACCCCCGACGGCAAGTCGTTGGTGGACATCAACCAGCTGCTCACCGGCATGAGCATGATCCGCCCGATGGACTTCGAGTTCGGTCCGGACGGCGCGCTGTACCTGATCGAGTGGGGCAGCGGCTTCGGCGGCAACAACGACAACTCCGGCGTCTACCGGATCGACTACACCGCCGGCGACCGTGCCCCGATCGCAGTGGCGTCCGCCAACCCGACCTCGGGTCCGGCACCGTTGGCTGTCACGTTCTCCAGCGCCGGCTCCCGGGACCCGGACGGTGGCACGCTCACCTACGCCTGGACGTTCGGCGACGGGCAGACCTCGACCGAGGCCAACCCGACGCACACCTACGCCACGGCGGGCAACTACACCGCCCAGCTCACCGTCACCAACCCCAAGGGTCGTACCGCGGTGGCCAACGTGCCGGTGACCGTGGGCAACACCGCGCCGACGGTCTCCATCGAGTTCCCGCCGGACGGTGGCTTCTTCAACTGGGGTGACCAGGTCCGCTACTCGATCAAGGTGACCGACCCGGAGGACGGGGAGATCGACTGCGACCGGGTCGGGCTGCAGGTGCTGCTCGGTCACGACGAGCACGCCCACCCGCTGGAGCAGCACACCGGCTGCACCGGCACCGTCCAGACGTCGCTCGCCTCCGGGCACGGCGCCGAGGCGAACGTCTTCGCGGTCTTCGAGGCCACCTACACCGACGAGGGTGGTGCCGGCGGGTCCGGCGCGCTGACCGGCCGGCAGATCGAGGTGCTCCAGCCGAAGCAGAAGCAGGCCGAGTACTTCACCGCCACCGGGCGTGCCCCGGTGAGCACCGGCGGCGGCGACGCCGGCGTGCAGCGGGAGACCGGCGCCGACACCGCCGGTGGCGGCCAGAACATCGCCTTCATCGAGGACGGCGACTGGTGGTCGGTGGCCCCGGCTGACCTGACCAACATCACCGAGATCCGGTTCCGGGCCGCCTCGGCCGTCGCTGGCGGTCGGATCGAGGTCCGCGCCGGTGCGGTTGACGGACCGGTGGTCGCCACGGCCGTCGTGCCGTCGACCGGCGCGTGGCAGACGTACACGGACGTGAGCGCACCGGTCACCGGTGCCGCGAGCGGCTCGCTGTACTTCCTGGCCCGCGATCCGAACGGCGGAACGGGTTCGCTGTTCAACGTCAACTGGATGGACTTCGTCGGCCGCGGTGTCACCGAGAACGCGCCGCCGGTGGTCAGCGCCACGGCCACCCCGGCCACCGGCACCGCACCGGTCACCGTCGCCTTCGACGGCACGGCCACCGACGCCGATGGCGACACCCCGCTGACGTACGCCTGGGACTTCGGTGACGGAGGCACGGCGACCACCCTGGACGCCAGCCACACCTACACCAGCCCGGGCACCTTCACGGCCACCCTCACGGTGACCGACAGCAAGGGCGCCAAGGCGTACGCCACGGTGCCGGTGCGGGTCGACGCTCCGGACACGTCCTGCTTCGGGGCGCGTTCGGACGACTTCAACGGCAACAGCCTCGACAAGGAGCGTTGGACCAGCGTCATCCGGGAGAACCAGCTCTACTCGCTCAGTGGCGGCGCGCTGCGGCTGCCCACGGGCGTGGGTGACCTCTACGGTGCTCGCAACGACGCCACCAACCTGGTGCTCCAGCCGGCTCCGACCGGCGCCTGGGAGATGACCACCAAGGTCACCCTGGCGGTGGCGGCCAACTACCAGCAGGCCGGCCTGCTGGTGTACGGCGACGACGACAACTACGCCAAGGTGGACCTGCTGTACAACGGCAGCCGTCGGGTGGAGTTCATCCGGGAGACGGCAGGCACGCCGCGCAACGAGTCCGCCGACGCCACCAACGCACCGGCGGGTGACACCGTGTACCTGCGGGTCACCAGTGACGGGACGAACCTGACCGCGGCCGTCTCCTCCGACGGGCAGACCTTCACCGCGGTCGGCCGTTCGGCCGCGCTCGCCGGCATCACCAACCCGCGGATCGGGGTCTTCGCGCTCAACGGTGGCACTGAGGCACCGGTTGTCGAGGCGGCCTTCGACTCGTTCCAGGTGACGCCGGACGCCCCGGCCGGGCCGGTCGACCCGTCGGACGAGTTCACCGGCGACACGCTGGACAAGTGCCGGTGGGACGCGATCCTGCGGGAGGACCCGGCCGGTTACCGGGTCACCGGTGGCGCGCTGCGGATCGACGTGCCCAACGGTGACATCTACGGCACCGACAACACCGGGCCGAAGAACTTCATCCTCCAGACCGCGCCGTCGGGCGACTGGACCCTGGAGACGAAGGTCGACGGCAGTCTGCTGAACGAGCAGTACCAGCAGGCCGGTCTGCTCGTGCAGGCCGACGACGACAACTACCTGAAGTTCGACTTCATCGCGGACAACCAGGCCGGCTCGGCGGTGACGCGGCGGATCGAGTTCCGCAGCGAGATCGCCGGTACGGTCCAGAACCCGCAGCCGGAGGCGGCCAACCTGACCGATGCCGTGTGGCACCTGCGGCTGGCCCGCACGGGCGACACGTTCACCGCGTCGTACTCGGCCAACGGGACGACCTGGACCGCGTTGGAGTCGTTGACCAACAGCGCGGTCGGGGCCACCCCGAAGGTCGGGTTGTTCACCCTCGGCGCCAACCAGACGGCGTCGAAGACCGCCTCGTTCGACTACTTCCGGCTCAGCACGGAGGTGGCCGACGAGACCGCGCCGGTGACCACCGCGGCGGTTTCCGGCACCCCGACCGACGGGTGGCACACCGGGCCGGTGGCGATCACGCTCACCGGGGCCGACGAGGCCGGCGGTAGCGGGCTCGCCGGTACGGAGTACCAGCTGGACGAGGCCACCACCTGGACGGCCTACACCGCTGCGGTGGCGGTCAGCGGGGACGGCGAGCACGAGCTTCGGTTCCGCTCGACGGACAAGGCCGGCAACGTGGAGGCGACGAAGACCGTCTCGGTCAAGATCGACGCCACCGCGCCGGTGACCTCGGCGACGTTCGCTCCGGCGAACAACGCCGGCTGGCACAACGGGACCATCCCGGTCGTGCTGGCCGCGACCGACGCCGGTTCCGGCGTCAAGACGGTGGAGTGGTCGCTGGACGGTGGCACGTGGACGCCGTACTCGACGCCGGTCGAGGTGACCGGTGACGGGCAGCACGAGCTGCTGTTCCGCTCGACGGACAAGGCGGGCAACGTCGAGACGCTGAAGTCGGCGGTGCTGCGCATCGACGGCACCAAGCCGACGCTGCTGGTGTCCGGTCTCGCCGACGGCCAGCTCTACGGCGACAGCCAGGACGTCCGGGTGTCGTGGCAGGCAGTCGACCCGACCTCGGGCATCGCGTCCGTGGTCGGCAAGCTCGACGGCCAGACGTACGCCAGCGGCACTCTGCAGGCCATGTACGACCTGTCCCTCGGCCTGCACGAGCTGACCGTGACCGCGACCGACAAGGCGGGCAACGAGACCACCTCGACGGTCCGGTTCTTCGTCACCACCTCGTTCCGGGACATGCAGAGTCTGCTGGACCGGTTCAAGGCGACGGGGCGGCTCTCGACCAAGGCGCACAGGCAGCTGTCGAACAAGCTCGACAATGTCCGCGCGTCCGAGGCGGCCGGCGACGACAAGGTGGCCGTCCGGCAGCTGACCGCGTTCCGGACGCTCGCCTCCGACACCACGTTGGTGACTGAGGCGGAGATCCGGGACGTCCTGATCCGGGACGCCGACGCCATGATCGTTCGGCTCGGCGGCGCGGCCAGCAAGGCCGGGGTCAAGGCGAACGACGGTGACTCGGTAAAGGGCACCGGGCGGCTCGGTGGCGACGCCACCCGGCTGGCACCCGGTCGCCAGCTCTGATCCGACGAGGCCCCTCCCCGGCGCTACGGCGTCGGGGAGGGGCCTCCCTCATCGGTAGGGAGGGGATGTCCGTGACGGGTATCCGCAAGGTGTTGGCCGCCGTGTTCGTCGGACTGGCCCTGACCCTGGTCGCCGCCGCCCCGGCGGCGCAGGCCGCTCAGGCCGCCCCAGCGGCGCAGGCCGCTCAGGCCGCCCCGGCGGCGCAGGCCGACAAGCTCAAACTCACGGTGGCCGGCGACGGGGCTCAGGGCGTCACCATCCAGGCCGCCTACACCGATGGCCGCCGGCTGGAGCAGGTGGTGCGACTGGTCCTCACCGCCACCGGCCCCGACGGGCAGAAGGTCGGGCCGGTGCAGTTGGAACCGCAGCCCGAGGGGCACGGCTTCTACAGCAGCGGGCCGGTGCTCTCTACCGGCACCTGGAAGGTGACCGTGAACTCCCCCGCCCCGTTGCAGGGCAAGGCCACCGCCACGGTGCAGGCGCGGGCGGCCCAGTCGCCGCCGGCGCCCGAGCCGGTCGCGGTGAACAGGCCGACGGACGGGGCAGGCGGTGCGGGTGCCGGCTGGTGGCCGTTCGCGGCGGCCGGTCTCGTGCTCGTGGCCGCGGCGATGGGGGTGGCCATGCTGTTCGGCCGCCGCCGCACCGACTGACCGACAAACGCGTCGGCGCTCCGACGCCATTCGACGACCGGGCCGGGCCGCGTGAAGCGGCCCGGCCCGTTGTCGTTCGACTCAGAGGATGGCGCGCAGCGCCGCCAGATCGTCGTCGCTGGGCTCCCAGGTGCCGGCGGCGGCGTTGGCGCGCACCTGCTCGGGCGTGGTGGCACCGGCGATCACCGAGGTCACCGCCGGCTGGGCGGCCAGCCCACCGATCGCCACCTGGAGCATGGTCAGACCCCGCTCGGCCGCGTACGCCTCGATCGCCTCGATGGTGTCCCAGTCGGCTGCGGCGAGCCGCTCCGCGTACCGGCCACCACCGGAGAGCCGGCTGCCGGCCGGCGGCTGAGCCTCGCGCTTGTACTTGCCGGTGAGCAGACCGTTGGCGAGCGGGAAGAACGGCAGCATGCCGAGGCCGAACCGCTCACACGCCGGAATCACCTCGGACTCCACCGAACGCTCCACCAGGCTGTAGTGGTTCTGCGCGCTGATGAAGCGGGAGCGGCCGTTGGACGAGGCGACCCAGTCCGCGTCGGCGATCTGCCAGCCGGCGAAGTTGGAGTTGCCCAGGTAGCGGACCTTCCCGTCCCGGACCAGGTCGTCCAGGGCCGCGAGGGTCTCGTCGATCGGGGTGCCCGGGTCGGGCTCGTGCATCTGGTACAGGTCGATGTGGTCGGTGCCGAGCCGACGCAGCGACGCCTCCACCGCGCGGGCGATGTAGCGGCGTGCACCCCGCGCGCCGTAGTCCGGCCCGTTGAGGCCGTTCATGTCCATGCCGAACTTGGTGGCCACCACCACGTCGTCCCGGCGCCCCTTGAGCGCCTGCCCGAGTAGCTCCTCGGAGCCGCCCTGCGGCTCGCCGTAGATGTCGGCGGTGTCGAAGAGGGTGATCCCGGCGTCGAGGGCCGCATCCACCACCGCTCGGGTGCCGTCGAGGTCCAGCTTGCGGCCGAAGTTGTTGCAGCCGATGCCGACCACGGAAACCACGAGCCCGGAGTCGCCCAGCCGGCGATAGGTCATCTCAGTCACGAGATCCACCCTATGCCCGCTGGACGCGCCGTCGCCTGGGACCGCTCACCCGAGGTCCCAGACCGGTTCCGGGGTCTCCACCACCTCGCTGTCGCCCCGGAACAGCACGAACCGGTCGAACGAGCGGGTGAACCAGCGGTCGTGGGTGACCGCGATCACCGTCCCCTCGAAGGCGTTCAGGCCCGCTTCGAGGGCCTCCGCGCTGGCCAGGTCGAGGTTGTCGGTGGGCTCGTCGAGCAGCAGCAGGGTCGCACCGGACAACTCCAGCAGCAGCACCAGGAACCGGGCCTGCTGTCCACCGGAGAGCGTGCCGAAGCGCTGGTCGCCCTGCGCGGCCAGCTCGTAGCGGCTGAGCACACCCATCGCCGCGTGCCGGTCCATCCCGGTGCGGTGCTCGTCACCCCGCCAGAGGATCTCGACAAGCGTCTTCGACATCAGCTCCGGCCGGTCGTGGGTCTGGGAGAAGTGCCCGGGACGCACCCGGGCGCCGAGGCGGGCCACGCCGTCGTGCGCCACCGGAGCCAGCGCGCCCGCCCCGTCGACCGGTCCGTTCGCCGGGTCCGGGTCGGTGCCGCCGCGGGCCAGCAGCCGCAGGAAGTGCGACTTGCCGGTGCCGTTGGCACCGAGCACCGCCACCCGGTCGCCGTACCAGATTTCCAGGTCGAAGGGGAAGGTCAGGCCGTCGAGCTCCAGCTGCTCGCAGACGACCGCGCGCTTGCCGGTCCGCCCGCCGCTGAGCCGCATCCGGATGTCCTGGTCCTTCGGGGGTACGGGCGGCGGCCCGGCCTCCTCGAACTTGCGCAACCGGGTCTGCGCGGCCTGGTAACGCGAGGCCAACCCGTCGTTGTACGCGGCCTTCTGCTTGTACATCAGCATCAGCTCGCGCAGCTTCTGGTGCTCCTCGTCCCAGCGGCGGCGCAGCTCGTCTAGGCGGGCGTGCCGAGCCACCCGAGCCTCGTGCCAGCTGGCGAAGCCGCCCGGGTGCACCCAGGCGCTGCCACCTTCGACGGCGACCACCCGGTCGGCGCTCTGGGCCAGCAGCTCGCGGTCGTGCGAGACGTAGAGCACCGACTTCGTCGACTCGCGCAGTCGCGCCTCCAGCCAGCGTTTGCCGGGCACGTCGAGGAAGTTGTCCGGTTCGTCGAGCAGCAGCACCTCGTCCGGGCCGCGCAGCAGCAGCTCCAGGGCGAAGCGCTTCTGCTGGCCGCCGGAGAGGGTACGCACCGGCCGGTCCCGTACGGCGTCCCAGGGCTGGCCGAGCACGATGGTCGCGACGGTGTCGAAGAGCACCTCGGCGTCGTATCCGCCGGCCTCGCCCCAGGCGCCGAGCGCATCGGCGTACGCCAGCTGAGCCTTGCCCGCGGCGTTGCTGAACTTGCCGTAGGCCTCGGCCGCCCGCATGGCCGCCTCGGTCTCGCCGAGCCGCCGGCCGGCGTCGCGCAGCGCCGGAGGGGCCAGCGACAGCGCCAGGTCGGCGAGTGTCGACTCGTCGCCGATCATGCCGATGAACTGGCGCATCACGCCCAGCCCGCCGGCACGTGCGACGACGCCGCTGCGCACCGGCAGGTCACCGGCGACCATCCTCAGCAGCGTCGTCTTTCCCGCGCCGTTCGGCCCGACCAGGGCGACCTTGCTGCCCTCCCCGACCCGGAACGACACGTCGGCGAAGAGTTCCCGACCGTCGGGCAGGATGTGCCCGACCGCTGCCACGTCCACGTATCCCACGCCGGGATCCTGCCCCAGTCAGGGGCAGGGGGTACATCCAATTACCGGGTGACGCGCAGCACCCGGAAGCCCTTTTGGCTGGCGTACCGCTCGACCTGCCAACTCTGCTCGGTGAGCCAGCGTTGCAGCGAGTCGCCGCCGAGGTGCCGGGCGACGACCAGCCAGCCGACGCCGTCCGGGGCGAGTCGGGGCAGCCAGCGCAGCAGCAGGTCGTGCAGCCCGTCCTTGCCGATCCGGATGGGCGGGTTCGACCAGAGCTGGGCGAAGCTGAGGTCTGCTGGGACGTCGTCCGGTGCGCTGACCCGGACCCGGTCGGCGGCGCCGATGCGAGCCGCGTTGGCGGCGGTCAGCTCGCGGGCCCGGGCGTTGACGTCGACGGCCCAGATGGTGCTGGTGGGCGCGAGGTCAGCCAGCACGCAGCTGATCGGCCCAAAGCCGCAGCCGAGGTCGAGCAGGTCGCCGCCGGTGTCGGCGACGGGCAGCTCGGCCTTGCGCAGGAGCACGGCGGTGCCCGGGTCGAGTCGGCTGGCGGAGAAGACCCCGCCGGCCGAGGCGAGCCGGTAGTCGCGGTCGGCGACGGAGAACTCGACCTCGCGCGCCGGGGCGTCGCTGGTGGGCTGAGCGGTGAAGTAGTGGTCGCCGGTCACGCGGTAATTCTCGCACCGGCCCAGGGATGACCGCCGGGGCGATCGGCTTCTCCACGGACCCGGCCCGACCCACGCGTGCATTTACCCGAAATTACCCCCTAAAGGGACAATGACTCCTACTCTGGGCGACATGGTGTATCGGTACGAGTCCGATGAGGACGCTTTCGAGGAGTACCCGGAGCCCGGGTCCGATCTGTCGGTGCTCGGCGCCGGCCCGCCCCCGCCGGCCGGGCCGTCTCCGTCGCGCTTCCCCGCGCCGTCGCTGCCCCGGCCGAACCAGCTCTCGCTGCCATCGTCGTCGCCCGCGACGACCCGTGCCGATCTGTCGTCGCCCGCGACGACCCGTGCCGATCTGTCGTCGCCCGCGACGACCCGTGCCGAGGTGTCGCAGCCACTGCCGACTCGTGCCGACATTCCGCCCGCCGCGTCCCACAGCCAGATCTACACCTCGGCGACGCCGGTGGAGGCGACCGCCCGGCGCGGCGGTGGTCGACTGTGGCAGGTACTGATCGGCGGCGCAGCCGTCCTGGTGCTGCTCGCCCTCTGCGGCCTTGGCGCCGCCGCGCTGCTCATCGACCGCAACTCGCAGCAGCCGCAGAGCAACCCGACGTACCAGCCGAACGCCGCCCCGACGTCCGCCCCGCCGGAGCGGGTGGCCCTCGACTCCCGGGACACCGACCAGGCCCCGCTCACCGCCAAGGAGCTCTTCCCCGGCAAGGAGTTGAAACTCACCGACGGTCAGCCGAGCTACCAGGTACTCAAGACCCAGTCCAGCGGCAGTTGCGCCGTCGCCGCCACCGACGAGGTCGCCGACCTGCTGGTCCGGCTCGGCTGCAACCAGATCGTCCGGGCCACGCTGAGTACGCCCGACGACTCGCACCTGGTCACCGCCGGCCTGTTCAACCTCACCGACAAGGTCAGCGCGGAACGAGCCCGAGACCGGCTCCGGCAACTGCTCGACGAACGGCAGGGCCGTTTCCGTGGCCTCACCGCCGACGACGGCGACGGCACCGATGTCCTGACCAGCGCTCCGGCACGAGTCGGCTGGCAGGTCCGGGGCCACTACCTGGCGTACGCCCTGGTGGTCCGCAAGGACGGCGCGGCGGTCAAGGCGGGCGACACCAAGGTCCGCGAGATCCTGTTCGACATGATCGAGCTGCACCTCAGCCGGGGCGTGTTGCAGAGCCGGGCCGACGGTGGCACTGCCGCACAACCGACGGCGGCCCCGACCGGCAACAACGGAAGCCAGGGCGGCAACAACAACGACGGGGAACTGCCGGGCGACTGACCCGTGCCCCGACGACGGGTGTGCTGCCGACAGGTGGCACACCCGTCGTCATTGACGGCCCAGGCGGTCAGCCTTCGACCGGAACCCGCAACCGGCGGGTGAGGTCGGCGCGGCGTGCGTACTCGGCCGGATCGGACGGGTAGCCGACCGCGACCAGGGTCAGCCCGTGCGCGGGGGCCACGGTCACCTCGCTGGACCGCTCCCGCCGACTGAGCAGGGTGCCCGGCCACTCGACCGGGCGGCGGCCGTCCCCGGCCACCAGCATGGCCCCCACCAGGCTGCGCACCATCGCCTGGCAGAACGCGTCGGCCTGCACCGTGGCGATCAGGATCCCGTCCGGGTCGCGACGCCAGTCCAGCCGGGTCACCTCGCGCAGCGTGGTCGCGTGCTCCTTGCGCCGGCAGTACGCGGCGAAGTCGTGCTCCCCCACCAGCCCGGTGGCTGCCGCGTTCAGCGCGGCCAGGTCCAACGGCTTCGGCCAGGCCAGCACCTCGTGCCGGCGCAGCGGCTCCGCGCCGAAGGGCGCATCGGTGACCTGGTACTCGTAGCGCCGGAAGGTCGCCGAGAACCGGGCGTCGAAGTCGGCCGGCACCTCGGTCATCGCCCGAACCCGCACGTCGGTGGGGAGCAGTCGGGCCAGGCGGCGCAGCAGTCGTCCATCGTGCTGTCGCCACACGTCCACCGGCAGGTCCAGGTGGCACACCTGCCCGGTGGCGTGCACCCCCGCGTCGGTCCGCCCGGCCACCGTCAACCCGGTGGCCGTACCGACGCCGAGGACCAGGTCGAGGGTCTCGACGAGCACCCCCGCGACGGTGCGCCGGGTCGGCTGGGCAGCCCAGCCGGAGAAATCGGTGCCGTCGTACGAGACGTCCAGCCGCAGCCGGATCCGCTCGTCCACCTCGTACCTCCTGTTACGGGTCGGGCCCGGCACCCCGATGGGGTGCCGGGCCCGACGATGCCCTGTGATCAGGCCTTGTTCTCGGTGGCCTCGTCGCTGTCCTCGCGGGCGGCGGCGGTGTCACCGGACACCGACACCGGCGCCTCGGAGTCCTGGTCGGCCGGAGCCGACTGCGGGGCCTCGTCGGCCGGGGCGAGCGCCTCGACCTTGTCCTGCTGCGCGGCCTTGCGGGCGGCGGTCTTCTTGTTCGCCTTGGGCTCGGCGACCTGAAGCTCCTCCACCAGCTCGATGATGGCCATCGGAGCGTTGTCACCCTTGCGCGGACCGGTCTTCACGATCCGGGTGTAACCGCCGGGGCGGTTGGAGTACCGGGGCGCGATCTGGTCGAACAGGGCGTAGACGACGTCCTTGTCCTTGACGACACCCAGCACCCGACGCCGCGAGGCGAGGTCACCGCGCTTGGCCTTGGTGATGAGCTGCTCGGCCAGCGGGCGCAGCCGCCGGGCCTTCGTCTCGGTGGTCTGGATCTTGCCGTGCTGGAACAGCGCGGTCGCCAGGTTGGCGAGCATCAGCCGCTCGTGCGAGGGGCTGCCGCCGAGGCGGGGGCCCTTGGTGGGCGTGGGCATTTTTGGTGCTCCTCAGTTGTGGCGGCAGCGCGGACTAGAGCTGCTCGGTCTCGCGGTAGTCGTCGGTGTCGTAGTCGCCCTCGCCGAAGGTGTCCACGACGTGCGCCGGGTCGAAGTTCGGAGCCGAATCCTTCAGCCCGAGACCCATCCCGGCGAGCTTCATCTTGACCTCGTCGATCGACTTCTGACCGAAGTTGCGAATGTCGAGGAGGTCGGCCTCGGTACGCCCGATGAGCTCACCAACGGAGTTGATGCCCTCGCGCTTGAGGCAGTTGTAGGAGCGGACGGTGAGGTCCAGCTCCTCGATCGGCAGAGCGAGGTCCGCCGCCAGCTGGGCGTCCTGCGGGGACGGCCCGATGTCGATGCCCTCGGCGGTCTCGTCCAGCTCCCGGGCGAGCCCGAACAGCTCCACCAGCGTCGAACCGGCGGAGGCCAGCGCGGTACGCGGGCCCATCGACGGCTTGGTCTCGACGTCGATGATCAGCCGGTCGAAGTCGGTACGCTGCTCGACACGAGTCGCCTCGACGCGGTAGGTCACCTTCAGCACCGGCGAGTAGATCGAGTCGACCGGGATCCGGCCGATCTCGGCGCCGGACTGCTTGTTCTGCGCCGCCGTCACGTAGCCCCGGCCCCGCTCGACGGTCAGCTCCATGTCGAGCCGGCCCTTGCCGTTCAGGGTGGCGAGCTTGAGATCCGGGTTGTGCACCGAGACGCCGGCCGGCGGCTGGATGTCGCCCGCGGTCACGTCGCCCGGGCCCTGCTTACGCAGGTACATGCTGACCGGCTCGTCGTGCTCGGAGCTGACGCACAGCTCCTTGATGTTCATGACGAGCTCGACCACGTCCTCCTTGACACCGGGGATCGTGGTGAACTCGTGCAGGACACCGTCGATCTTGATCGAGGTGACGGCCGCGCCCGGGATCGACGACAGCAGCGTGCGCCGCAGCGAGTTACCCAGGGTGTAGCCGAAGCCCGGCTCCAGCGGCTCGATGGCGAACCGCGACCGGGTCTCGTTGATCGACTCCTCGGAGAGGGAGGGTCGCTGGCTGATGAGCATCTTTTCTCTTCTCTTCCGGGGCGCCCGCTATTTGACGCCCACGACACAAACCGTTCCGGTGGCCCGCCCCGAGGGGCGGGCCACCGAACGAGCTCGGACTACTTGGAGTAGAGCTCGACGATCAACTGCTCCTGGACCTGCGTGTCGATGACCTGCCGGGCCGGGAGGGAGTGCACGAGCACCTTCATCTGGCTCGGGATGGCCTCAAGCCACGCCGGAACCGTCTTCGAGCCGGCCTGAGCCTGCGCGACGATGAACGGGGTGAGCTCCTTGCTCTTGCCCCGAACCTCGATGATGTCGTGCTCCTTGACGCGGTACGACGGGATGTCGACCTTCTTGCCGTTCACCGTGAAGTGACCGTGCTTGACCAGCTGGCGGGCCATGTCCCGCGAGTGGGCGTAGCCGGCCCGGTAAACGACGTTGTCCAGCCGCGACTCGAGGATCTGCAGGAGGACCTCACCGGTCTTGGCCTGCTTGCCAACGGCTTCCTCGTAGTAACCGCGGAACTGCTTCTCCAGCACGCCGTAAACCCGACGGGCCTTCTGCTTCTCACGGAGCTGGAGCAGGTACTCCGTCTCCTTGGTGCGGCCGCGGCCGTGCTGCCCGGGCGGGAACGGCCGGGACTCGAACGGGCACTTCGGACCATCGCACTTGCTGCCCTTGAGGAACAGCTTCATCTTCTCCCGCCGGCAACGGCGGCAGTCTGCACCGGTGTAACGAGCCATCTCTCTCTACCTCTCAGACCCGGCGACGCTTCGGCGGACGGCACCCGTTGTGCGGCTGCGGGGTGACGTCGGCGATCTGCCCGACCTCGAGGCCCACGGCCTGCAGCGAACGGATGGCGGTCTCCCGGCCGGAGCCGGGGCCCTTGACGAACACGTCGACCTTGCGCATGCCGTGCTCCATGGCGCGACGCGCGGCAGCCTCGGCGGCCAGCTGCGCGGCGAACGGAGTCGACTTGCGGGAGCCCTTGAAGCCGACCTGGCCGGCGGAGGCCCAGGAGATGACCGCACCAGTCGGGTCCGTGATGGACACGATGGTGTTGTTGAACGTGCTCTTGATGTGCGCCTGCCCGTGGGCGACGTTCTTGCGTTCCTTGCGCCGGACCTTCTTTACAGCGGCTCCGGCACGAGCCTTCGGTGGCATAAGTCTGTGCGCTCCTAGTTGACTTTCCGGATCGGGCCGGACGGTCCCGTCTTCCTAGACCCGACATCGACCCGAATTCCGGTCAAAATCTACTTCTTGCCGGGCTTCTTCTTGCCGGCGACGGTCCGCTTCGGGCCCTTACGGGTCCGTGCATTGGTCTTGGTCCGCTGGCCACGCACGGGCAGGCCCCGGCGGTGCCGGATGCCGGCGTAGCAGCCGATCTCAACCTTGCGGCGGATGTCAGCGGCGACCTCGCGGCGCAGGTCGCCTTCAACCTTGTAGTTGCCCTCGATGTGGTCGCGGAGCTGCACGAGCTCCTCGTCCGTGAGGTCCCGAGCGCGCTTGTCCGGCGAGATGCCGGTGGCGGCGAGTGTCTCCAGGGCGCGGGTGCGACCGACCCCGAAGATGTAGGTGAGCGCGATCTCCAACCGCTTTTCGCGGGGGAGATCCACGCCGACTAGACGTGCCATGTGCGGGCGTACTCCTCGTGATGTGTGGCGGAGGTGTGGACCCGTCCCATCCCGCTACCGGCCGTCCCGTCCTTCCGACGCGGTGAGCGCCGGCGACCGGGATCGGTCGCTGCCCAAGCGGGCCCCGGCCTCCGACCGGGGGTCAGCCACGCAGAGGTACGTCTGGCGTACCGCTCGCGGCTGGGACGAGCATGTGTGATGTGTGTGTCGCTGGGGATCTGCCTGGACCAACGCCACCCGGCCGTGCTCCGGCCGGACGGGCTGAGTCAGCCCTGGCGCTGCTTGTGGCGCGGGTCGCTGCAGATGACCATGACCCGGCCGTGCCGGCGGATAACCCGGCACTTGTTGCAGATCCTCTTGACGCTCGGCTTGACCTTCACGGTTGCCTTACTTCCCATCTGGCCCGGGGACGCGTGTTGCGCGACACCGGACGTCGAAGACGGACACGGGACTTCCCGGCCGTCGTCAGGACTACTTGTAGCGGTAGACGATGCGCCCGCGGGTCAGGTCGTACGGCGAGAGTTCGACGACGACCCGGTCCTCCGGCAGGATGCGGATGTAGTGCTGCCGCATCTTGCCGCTGATGTGAGCCAACACCTTGTGGCCGTTCGCGAGCTCCACCCGGAACATGGCGTTCGGCAGGGGCTCGATGACCCGACCCTCGATCTCAATGGCTCCGTCTTTTTTCGGCATGTCCTCCGCTGTCCTGACGTCGATTGCTCCGGGCGGCCCACAACGTCTTACACGGAAATCTGATCAGAATCAGAAGCCCGCGCCAGCCGCGGCTCCAGCTCCCACCGAAGCGCAGGGTGGGCATGCCGGAGTGGACGCTGTGCGCCGATCTGAAAGTGTACGCCCGCCTGCAGTCCACCACCAAACCGACCACCCATCAACCCGCCCCGCAACCCACACACCCCACCCCCGGCGCGGTTGATCATGAAGTTATTGCCACCAATTCCGGCGTGTCATGGCAATAACTTCATGATCAACGGGGGCCGGGGCCGGCGGAGCCGGGCCTTGGGGGGCGGGGGGGTTATTGGGGGTTGTCTGGGTTGATGGCGCGCTTTGCCTGTTTGCGTTCCCGGCGGCGCTGGCGCTTGATGGCTTGGCGCTGGGGTTCTCTCCCAGCCAGGCCAGTGACGCTGCGGACCACCAGCACCGCGCCCCACGGCCCCGCCACCCAGGCCGGCCAGAAGTAGAGCAGATCCTGGCTGAGCAGCGAGGTCACCGCCCAGATGGTCACCACGATGGCGATCACCCGCAGGTACGGGAACCACACCTCAGCCAACCAGCGGGCCGTCGCGCCCCTGGTGGGGGCCGGACCGAGCTGGTCACCCAATGGGCTCACCATCGGGCCGGCGGCCGGCGCCAGGCCCGACCGCTGCGCTGGCGTCACCGGCGGCAGGTCGGTGAGCAGTGCCTTGAGGTCGGCGTACGTGCGTGCCGCGTAGGCCCGCTGCAACCGCTCGTCGTACTCGTGCAGATCCAGCCGGCCCTCGTCGAGGGCGACCCGCAACCGGTCGGCCACCGCCGCTCGGTCCGAGTCCGCGGCTCGCATCCCGTCGCGCCCGTCCATGCCGGCAAGCATGCCACCGTCCCGCCAGTCCGTCGGCCCCCCGGACATCGGTTGATCATGAAGTTGTCGCCACCCGCGCCGGCGCGTCAGGGCAAGAGCTTCAGGACCAACGGCTGTGGGTGGGATCAGGGGGTTGTTGTGGCGGCGGGCTGGCGGGCGGTTACCAGGTCGCCCAGGCGGGCGCGGCCACCGTCGAACGCGGTGAGCACCCAAACCCCGTCCGGCAGCAGCGCCATCGAGTGCTCGACGTGCGCGGCCACCGAGCCGTCCCGGGTGACGACCGTCCACCCGTCGGCCAACTCGACCGTACGCGGAGACGCCATGGTGATCATCGGTTCGATGGCGAGCGCCATTCCGGGGACCAGTCGCGGGCCCTTGCCCGGCCGACCGTGGTTGAGCACGTGCGGGTCCTGGTGCATCTCGGTGCCGATGCCGTGCCCACCGTAGCCGTCGACGATGCCGTACCGGCCGCCCTTGCGGACAGCGGTCTCCACCGCGTGCGAGATGTCGGTGAGGCGGCCCTTGCCGCTGGCGGCGCCACGCGCGGCGGCGGCGATGCCGGCCCACATCGCGTCCTCGGCGACCGCGGCCATCTTCAGCAGCGCCGGGTCGACGTCGCCGACCCCGACCGTGATCGCCGAGTCGCCGTGCCACCCGTCCAGCACCGCGCCGCAGTCGATGGAAATCAGGTCACCGGCCTGGAGCACCTGCTTCGGCGACGGGATGGCGTGCACGATCTGCTCGTTGACCGAGGAGCAGATCGACGCCGGAAAACCGTGATAGCCCTTGAACGACGGAACGCCGCCCGCCTCGCGGATCGTCGACTCGGCGATAGCGTCCAGATCGGCGGTGCTCACGCCGGGGGCGACAGCCTCCCGCATCCGGCGCAGCGCCTCGGCCACCACCAACCCGGCGGCCCGCATCTTCTCGATCTGGTCAGGGGTCTTCAGCTGGATGTCCAGCTGGGGACGACGCATGGAGCCGTTACCTTTCGTTGCCGAACAGCGGGGCACATAACGCGTACCCCGCTGTTCGCACTCTATCCGCCGTGGCCCGGCCGGACCTCAGCCGCCGTACGACCGCAACGCGTCGATGGCCCGGGTGGTGACGTCCTCCACCGGGCCGGTGGCGTCGATCCCGACCAGCTTGCCCTGAGCGCCGTAGTAGTCGACCAGGGGCGCGGTCTTCTCGCTGTACTCACGAAGCCGCGTGGCAATCGTCTCCGGCTTGTCGTCGTCGCGCTGGAACAGCTCGGCGCCGCACCGGTCACAGATGCCCGGCCGGGTGGTGGCGTCGAACTCGACGTGCCAGATCTTGCCGCAGCCCCGGCAGGTACGCCGACCGGAGAGCCGCCGGATCACCTCGTCGTCGTCGACGACCAGCTCCAGGACCAGATCCAGGGCGGTGCCCAGATCGGCGAGGAGCTTGTCCAGAGCGGCCGCCTGCGGAGTCGTCCGCGGGAAGCCGTCGAGCAGGAAACCCTCGCTGGCGTCGGGCTCGGCCAGCCGGTCCCGGACCATGTTGATGGTGACCTCGTCCGGAACCAGCTCGCCCGCGTCCATGTACCGCTTCGCCTCGACACCAAGCGGCGTGCCCTGGGTGACGTTCGACCGGAAGATGTCTCCGGTCGAAATCTTCGGCACCGAGAGGTGCGCGGCGATGAACTCGGCCTGCGTGCCCTTGCCCGCGCCCGGCGGGCCAACCAGAACGAGTCTCATCTACCGCAGGAACCCTTCGTAGTTCCGCTGCATGAGTTGGCTCTCGATCTGCTTCACGGTCTCCAGACCGACGCCGACCATGATGAGCACAGCGGTGCCGCCGAACGGGAAGTTCTGGTACTGCTGGTTGTCCAGCCAGATGAAGAAGAAGTTCGGCAGGATCGAGATGACACCCAGGTAGATCGCGCCCGGCAGGGTGATCCGGCTGAGGATGAAGTCGAGATAGTCGGCGGTCGGCTTACCCGGGCGGATGCCCGGCACGAACCCGCCGTACTTCTTCATGTTGTCCGCGACCTCGGTCGGGTTGAACGTGATCGAGACGTAGAAGTACGTGAAGAAGATGATCAGCAGGAAGTAGACCGCGATGTAGATCGGGCTGCTCGGGTTGACCAGGTTGTTCTGGATCCACGCCTGGGTCTTGCCCGGGTCCGTCTGGTCGAAGAACTGCAGCGCCAGCTGTGGCAGGTAGAGCAGCGACGACCCGAAGATGACCGGGATCACACCCGCCTGGTTGACCTTCAGCGGGATGTAGGTCGAGGTGCCGCCGTACATCCGCCGGCCGATCATCCGCTTGGCGTACTGCACCGGGATCCGACGCTGCGCCTGCTCGATGAAGGTGACCGCGGTGATGACCACCAGGACCAGCGCGATGACCAGGGCGAACATGTCCCAGCCCTTGCTGGTCTTGATCTGCCAGCCCTCGCTGGGCAGCCGCGCCGCGATCGAGGTGAAGATCAGGACGGACATGCCGTTGCCGACGCCGCGGTCGGTGATCAGCTCGCCGAGCCACATGACCATGCCCGTACCGGCGGTCATCGTCATCACCAGGATGGACAGGGTCAGCCAGTCCGGGATGCCGGTGCCGGTGGGGATGATCGGGAACTGGTCGCACTTGTTCTGGAACAGCTGGCCCGAGCGGGCCAGGGCGACGAACGCCGAGGCCTGCAGCACACCGAGGCCGAGGGTCAGGTAGCGCGTGTACTGCGTGATCTTCGCCTGACCGGCCTGGCCCTCCTTGCGGAGCTGCTCCAGGCGGGGGATCACGACGGTCAGCAGCTGCAGGATGATCGACGCGGTGATGTAGGGCATGATGCCCAGCGCGAAGACCGAGAGCTGCAGCAACGCTCCGCCGGAGAAGAGGTTGAGCAGGTTCACCACCCCGGTGGTGTCACCCTGGATGGTGTCGAGGCACTTCTGGACGTTGCCGTACGAGACGCCCGGGCTGGGGAGCGTTGCACCCAGCCGGTAGACCGCGATGATGCCTACTGTGAACAGCAGCTTCTTGCGCAGGTCAGGCGTACGGAACGCACTGAGAAAGGCGGACAGCAACTTCTTCCTCCTGCGCGAGGCGGGCCGCCGGTGATCCCTGGCGGGTCGGGGTGGATCACGAGCGAGTGCCCGCAATCCATGGCTGGGATGGGACTCTAACAGCCTCACCCCGGTCCGGGCAGATGCGCCCGACTACATAAATCGATTCCGATGTTACCGGGCGCTCACGCCCCAGGCAGACCATGGCGCCCGCCAGTTGCTCTCAACTGGACGGGCGCCACGGTCGTGTGCCTTACAGCTCGGTGGCAGAGCCACCGGCAGCAGCGATCTTCTCCTTGGCCGACGCACTGAACGCGTGCGCGGACACCTGGAGCGCCACACCGCCGAGATCCCCGGTGCCGAGGACCTTGACCGGGTGACCCTTGCGGACCGCGCCGGACTCAACCAGCTCCAGCGGGCCGACCTGACCACCATTCGGGAACAGCTCAGCGAGTCGGTCCAGGTTGACCACCTGGAAGACCACCTTGAACTTGTTCTTGAAGCCCTTCATCTTCGGCAGGCGCATGTGGATGGGCATCTGCCCACCCTCGAACGCCGCCGAGATGTTCTTGCGGGCCTTGGAACCCTTGGTACCGCGACCAGCGGTCTTGCCCTTGGAACCCTCACCGCGACCCACACGGGTCTTCGCGGTCTTGGAACCGGGCGCCGGGCGCAGGTGATGCACCTTGATCGTCATTACTCGACCTCCTCGACCTTCACGAGGTGGCTCACAGTGAAGATCATGCCGCGGATCTCGGGCCGGTCCTCCTTGACCACCACGTCGTTGATCCGCTTGAGACCGAGCGAACGCAGCGACTCACGCTGGTTGTGCTTGGTCCCGATACCGGACCGGAGCTGGGTGACCTTCAGGCGTGCCATCAGTGCGCCACCCCCGCACGCGACGCCAGCATGGCGGCCGGCGCGACGTCCTCCACCGGCAGACCACGACGCGCCGCGACCTGCTCGGGGGACTCAAGCCCCTTCAGGGCCGCCACGGTGGCGTGCACGATGTTGATCGGGTTCGACGAGCCGAGGCTCTTGGAGAGCACGTCGTGGATCCCGGCGCACTCCAGCACGGCACGCACCGGCCCACCGGCGATGACACCCGTACCGGCCGAGGCCGGCTTGAGCAGCACCACACCAGCGGCGTCCTCACCCGTCACCGGGTGCGGGATCGACTGACCGATCCGCGGAACCTTGAAGAAGTGCTTCTTGGCCTCCTCGACACCCTTGGCGATGGCCGCGGGCACCTCCTTGGCCTTTCCGTAGCCCACGCCGACCGTGCCGTCGCCGTCGCCCACGATCACCAGGGCGGTGAAGCTGAAGCGACGACCACCCTTCACGACCTTGGCGACGCGGTTGATCGCGACGACCCGCTCAAGGTGCGGGGTCTTCTCGACGGGCGCGTTTCCGCGGCCGCCCTCACGGCGGTTGTCGCGGCGACCACCCTCGTTGCCACCGGACCCGCCGCCACGGCGCTGTTGACCTGGCATCAGCAGCCTTCCTTCTCTCTCGTGACGGGGTTGTTAGAACTCGAGCCCGGCTTCGCGGGCGGCGTCGGCAAGCGCGGCGACTCGCCCCGCGTACCGGTTACCACCGCGGTCGAAGACGACCTTGGAGACGCCGGCGGCCTTGGCCCGCTCGGCGAGCAGCGCGCCCACCTTGCCAGCCAGGGCGCTCTTGTCGCCCTCCGCACCGCGCAGCGAGGCGTCCAGGGTCGACGCCGACGCCAGGGTGTGACCCTTGGTGTCGTCGACGATCTGGGCGACCATGTGCCGCAGGGAGCGGGTGACGACCAGGCGCGGACGCTCGGCCGTACCGCTGACGTTCTTGCGGACGCGGAAGTGTCGACGCGCACGCCCAACGGCGCGCTTGGCGGCGACACCGCGGCGGCGCTTGAGCAGCGTGGCGCTCACTTCTTACCTGCCTTTCCAGCCTTGCGGCGGATGACCTCGCCCTGGTACTTGACGCCCTTGCCCTTGTAGGGCTCCGGCGGGCGGATCTTCCGGATGTTGGCGGCGACCTCACCGACCTGCTGCTTGTCGATGCCAGCCACGTGGAACAGGGTCGGCCGCTCCACCGTGAAGGTGATGCCCGCCGGGGCGGGGACGACCACCGGGTGCGAGAACCCGAGCGCGAACTCGAGGTCCGAACCCTTGGCGGTGACCCGGTAACCGGTGCCGGCGATCTCCAGGCTCTTGCGGTAGCCCTCGGTGACCCCGACGATCATGTTGGCAACCAGCGTACGGCTCAGGCCGTGGAGCTCCTTGGCCTTGCGTTCGTCGTTCGGCCGGTTGACGCTCAGCTCGCCATCCTCAGCCCGCTCGATCGTGATCGGCTCGGCGAGGGTGTGCTCAAGCTGGCCCTTGGGGCCCTTGACCTTGACGGTCTGCCCGTCGATCGTGATATCGACGCCGGCTGGTACCGGGATCGACTTACGTCCAATTCGCGACATTTCTACCTGTCTCCCGTTACCAGACGAAGGCGAGGACTTCCCCGCCAACACTCCGCTTGCGGGCCTGCCGGTCGGTCAGCAGTCCCTGGGACGTCGAAATGATCGCCACGCCCAGCCCACCGAGCACCCGGGGGAGCCCGTCCGACTTGGCGTACACCCGGAGACCGGGCTTGGACACGCGCTTGATGCCGGCCAGGCTCCGCTCGCGGTTCTGGCCGTACTTCAGCTCGACGACCAGTCGCTTGCCGACGGCGCCCTCCTCGGGCTCCTCGACCGACCAGGTGGCGATGTAACCCTCGGCCTTCAAGACCTCGGCGATGTTCGCCTTGATCTTGGAGTAGGGCATCTTCACCTGATCGTGGTACGCCTGGTTGGCGTTACGCAGACGCGTGAGCATGTCTGCGATCGGGTCGGTCATCGTCATGGATTTCGTCAGCCTTTCTCGCCGGGGTTCCCGGGGCATCAGCCCCGGGCCTACGGCGAAGAGCAATACCTAATCGGTGCAGGAGTTCCCGGCCGACGGCCGGGACGCGGTCGCCCTTACCAGGAAGCCTTGGACACGCCCGGCAGCTCACCGCGGTGAGCCATCTCCCGGATGCAGACCCGGCAGAGCCCGAACTTGCGGTAGACCGCCTTCGGACGCCCGCACCGCTGGCAGCGGGTGTACGCGCGAACCGAGAACTTCGGCTTCGCGGCCGCCTTGATGATCAGCGCCTTCTTGGCCATCTCAGTTCTCCTTGAACGGGAAGCCCAGGAGCTTGAGCAGCGCCCGGCCCTCGTCGTCGGTCGTGGCGGTCGTGACCACCGTGATGTCCATGCCCCGCTGGCGATCGATCCGGTCCTGGTCGATCTCGTGGAACACCGACTGCTCGGTCAGACCGAACGTGTAGTTGCCGTGCCCGTCCAGCTTGCGCCCGTCCAGGCCGCGGAAGTCGCGGATACGCGGCAGCGCGATGGAGAGCAGCCGGTCCAGGAACTCCCACATCCGGTCGCCACGAAGGGTGACCTTCGCGCCGATCGGCATGCCCTCGCGGAGCTTGAACTGCGCGATGGACTTGGTCGCCCGCCGCACCTGCGGCTTCTGGCCGGTGATCGTGGCGAGGTCGCGGACCGCACCATCGATCAGCTTGGCGTCGCGAGCAGCCTCGCCGACACCCATGTTGACGACGATCTTGACCAGCCGCGGCACCTGCATGGGGTTGCCGTAGCTGTGCTGCTCACGCAGCTGGGCCACGATCTCGTTGCGGTACCGCTCCTTGAGGCGCGGCAGGGTCTTTTCGGTAGCCGTGGTCATCACAGGTCCTTACCGGTGCTACGCGCGATGCGGACCTTCTGGCCGTTGTCGTCGATCCGGTAACCGACGCGGGTCGGCTTGCCGTCGGAGTCCAGGACCTGCACGTTCGAGACGTGGATCGGGGCCTCCTGAGTGACGATGCCGCCGGTCTTGGCGCCACGCTGGGTGGTGCTGATGCGGGTGTGCTTCTTGACCCGGTTCACGCCCTCGACCAGGACCTTGTCCTGCCGCGGATAGGCCTGAATGACCTTGCCCTTGGCACCCTTGTCCTTGCCGGCGATGACGACGACCGTGTCGCCCTTCTTGACCTTCACGGTCACAACACCTCCGGCGCGAGGGAAATAATCTTCATGAACCGCTTGTCCCGCAGCTCCCGGCCCACCGGGCCGAAGATACGGGTTCCACGCGGGTCCCCGCCGTCCTTGATGATGACGGCGGCGTTCTCGTCGAAGCGGATGTACGAGCCGTCCGGACGCCGCTTCTCCTTCGCGGTGCGAACGACGACAGCCTTGACGACGTCGCCCTTCTTCACACCGGCACCCGGGATGGCGTCCTTGACCGTGGCCACGATGACGTCGCCGATGCTCGCGTAGCGCCGACCCGAGCCACCGAGAACCCGGATGCACAGGATCTCCCGAGCACCCGTGTTGTCGGCGACGCGCAGTCGCGACTCCTGCTGAATCACGTCTATCTCCTATGTCTGCCGGTTCTCCGGCCGCCGTAGCGGCCGGAGCCTGGCGGAACCAACGCCCGACGCAACGCCGGGCGAGCTCGAGCCTTCGCTACTTGGCCTTTTCCAGGATCTCCACGATCCGCCAACGCTTGGTGGCGCTCAGCGGCCGGGTCTCCATGATGAGAACCCGGTCACCGGTGCCAGCGGCGTTCTGCTCGTCGTGCACCTTCAGCTTGCTCGTACGGCGCATGATCTTGCCGTACAGCGCGTGCCGAACCCGGTCCTCGACCTCGACCACGACGGTCTTGTCCATCTTGTCGCTGACCACCAGGCCCTCACGGACCTTGCGGCGGGACCGCGCGGCGGCGGTGGCGGTCTCTTCGGTCATGATGCAGTCACCTCAGTCGGCGCGGCCGAGAGCCCCAGCTCGCGCTCGCGCATGATCGTGTAGATCCGGGCGATCTCCCGACGGATGACCTGCAACCGCCGGTTGTTGTCCAGCTGCCCGGTTGCGGCCTGCACGCGGAGGTTGAACAGCTCCGCCTTGGCCTCCCGCAGCTTCGTGACCAGCTCCTCCTCGGAGAGCTCACGCAGCTCGGTCGCCTTAACGCCCGCTGCCATCAGGATTCACCCACTTCGCGCGTAACAATGCGGCACTTCATCGGGAGCTTGTGGATCGCGCGACGCATAGCCTCTCGCGCGATCTGCTCGTTGGGGAAGGACATCTCGAAGAGAACCCGCCCCGGCTTGACGTTGGCGACCCACCACTCGGGCGAACCCTTACCGGAACCCATCCGGGTCTCGGCAGGCTTCTTGGTGAGGGCCTGGTCCGGGAAGATCGTGATCCAGACCTTGCCACCACGCTTGATGTGGCGAGTCATCGCGATACGTGCCGACTCGATCTGCCGGTTCGTCACGTACGCCGGCTCGAGAGCCTGGATCCCGAACTCGCCGAACACCACCCGGTTACCACCCTTGGACGCGCCACTGCGGTCCGGGTGGTGCGGCTTGCGGAAGCCCTTCGGGGGCTTGCGCGGCATCAGCATCTGTCAGCCCTCCTGCTGCGTTTCTGCCGGAGCAGCAGTGGCGGCGACAGCTGCGCTGTCGACCGGCTCGCCGCTCGGCGTCTCGGCCTGCTGCGCGATGGTGGTCGCAGCAGCCCGACCGGCCTCGGTGCCACCAGCCGTGGTGCCGGACGAACCCGACCGGCCACGGCGCGGACGCTCGGGACGGTCGCCGCGCTCACCACGACGCGGGCGGGACGGACCGGCCTCGGCCGGAGCCTCCCGGCCCGGGACGGCGTCGCCCTTGTAGATCCAGACCTTCACACCGATCCGACCGAACGTGGTACGGGCCTCGAAGAAGCCGTACTCGATGTTGGCCCGCAGCGTGTGCAGCGGAACCCGGCCCTCACGGTAGAACTCGGTCCGGCTCATCTCGGCGCCGCCGAGGCGGCCCGAAACCTGAACCCGGATGCCCTTGCAGACCGGGTTCTTCATCGCCGACTGCATGGCCTTGCGCATCGCCCGACGGAAGCTGACCCGGCTGGACAGCTGCTCGGCCACGCCCTGCGCGACCAGCTGAGCGTCCGACTCGGGGTTCTTCACCTCGATGATGTTCAGCTGAACCTGCTTGCCGGTGAGCTTCTCAAGCTCGCCGCGGATCCGGTCGGCCTCCGCACCCTTACGGCCGATGACAATGCCCGGCCGGGCGGTGTGGATGTCGACCCGGACCCGGTCGCGGGTGCGCTCGATGTCGACCTTGGAAATCCCGGCACGCTCGAGGCCCTTGGACATCATGCGGCGGATCTTGACATCCTCGCCGATGTAGTCCTTGTAGAGCTTGTCCGCGAACCAGCGGGACTTCCAGTCGGTCGAGATGCCGAGCCGGAACCCAGTGGGGTGAACCTTCTGACCCATTACTCGGCGTCCTCCGTCTTGCTCTGCGCTTCGGCCGGTGCGGCCTCCGTGGCCGGGGCGGCCTTCTTCGCCGCGGCCTTCCTCGGCGCTGCCGGCGCGACCGCTTCGACCGCCACGGTGATGTGGCAGGTGCGCTTGCGGATTCGGTACGCCCGACCCTGCGCCCGCGGCTGGAACCGCTTCATCGTCGGGCCCTCGTCCACGAAGGCCTCGCTGACGAGCAGCGCGTCGGGGTCCAGCCGCTCGTTGTTCTCCGCGTTGGCGATCGCGCTAGCGAGCACCTTGTACACCTGCTCGCTCGCAGCCTGCGGCGCGAACTGCAGCACCGTGAGCGCCTCCTTCGCGGGCAGGCCGCGGACGAGGTTGACCACCCGGCGCGCCTTCATCGGCGAGATGCGCACGTGCCGCGCAACCGCCCGCGCGCCCGGAAGCACCGGAGCGTCGCCCTTTCCTGGCATCGCTGTAACCCCTTGTTCCCTCTATCCGTATGCCCGCGGCGTCAGCGCCGACGGCTCTTCCGGTCGTCCTTCTCGTGACCCTTGAACGTGCGGGTCAGCGCGAACTCGCCGAGCTTGTGCCCGACCATCGCCTCGGTCACGAACACCGGGACGTGCTTGCGTCCGTCATGCACGGCGATCGTGTGCCCCAGCATCTCGGGGATGATCGTCGAGCGCCGCGACCAGGTCTTGATCACGTTCTTGGAGCCCTTGTCGTTCTGAACTTCCACCTTCTTGAGCAGGTGGTCGTCGACGAACGGGCCCTTCTTCAGGCTGCGAGGCATGTCTTATCTCCCTCAGCCGCGCTTACGCGTGGCGTAGCGACGGCGGACGATCAGCCGGTCACTCGGCTGGCCCTTACGGCGGGTGCGGCCCTCGGGCTTACCCTGCGGGTTGACCGGGTGGCGACCACCGGAGGTCTTACCCTCACCACCACCGTGCGGGTGGTCGACCGGGTTCATGGCGACACCACGGACGGTCGGGCGCTTGCCCTTCCACCGCATCCGGCCGGCCTTACCCCAGTTGATGTTCGACTGGTCGGCGTTGCCGATCTCGCCGATGCTGGCGCGGCAGCGCACGTCCACCCGCCGGATCTCACCGGACGGCATACGCAGGGTCGCGTACGCGCCCTCGCGGCCGAGCAGCTGGATGCCGACGCCGGCGGAACGGGCCAGCTTGGCCCCGCCACCCGGACGCAGCTCCACGTTGTGGATGGTGGTACCGACCGGGATGTTGCGCAGCGGCAGGTTGTTACCCGGCTTGATGTCGGCGCCCGGCCCGGACTCGACGCGGTCGCCCTGCTTCATGTCCTTCGGCGCGATGATGTACCGCTTCTCGCCGTCGGCGTAGTGCAGCAGCGCGATGCGCGCCGTGCGGTTCGGGTCGTACTCGATGTGAGCGACCTTCGCCGGCACGCCGTCCTTGTCGACCCGCTTGAAGTCGATCAGACGGTACTGGCGCTTGTGACCGCCGCCGTGGTGCCGCGTGGTGATCCGGCCGTGGGCGTTACGCCCGCCCTTCTTCGGCAACGGAGCCAGCAGCGACTTCTCCGGCGTGGACCGGGTGATCTCGGCGAAGTCAGCGACACTCGAGCCACGTCGGCCCGGCGTCGTCGGCTTGTACTTACGGATAGCCATTGTCTACACCCCTCAGCTGACCGGGCCGCCGAAGGCCTCGATGCGGTCACCGTCAGCCAGCTTCACGATCGCCCGCTTGGTCGCCTTGCGCTGACCGAAGCCGGTCTTGGTGCGCTTGCGCTTACCCTGGCGGTTGAGCGTGTTGACCGTCAGGACGCGGACGTTGAAGATCTGCTGGATAGCGATCTTGATCTCGGTCTTGTTCGCGTCCGGGTGCACCAGGAAGGTGTACCAGTTCCGGTTCAGCTCGCTGTAGCTCTTCTCCGAGACGACCGGCGCCACGATGATGTCGCGCGGGTCGGCGATGGTGCTCACTTGCCACCCTCCTCGGTGGTCTCGGCGGGCACGCCCAGGAATTCGTCCAGGGCGTCCTTGGTGAAGACCACGTCGTCGGCCACCAGCACGTCGTACGTGTTCAGCTGGCCGGACTCGATCAGGTGCACCCGCGGCTCGTTGCGCAGCGACACCCAGTTCAGTTCGTCGGTGCTGCTCAGCACGACCAGGACCCGACGGGCCTCGGTCAGCTTGGTCAGCGTGGCCAGGGCCGCCTTGGTGGACGGCTTCTCGCCCGAGACGAACGCCTCGACGACGTGCACCTGCCCGGCGCGGGCCCGGTCGGAGAGGGCACCCCGCAGAGCGGCGGCCTTCATCTTCTTCGGGGTCCGCTGGCTGTAGTCGCGCGGCACGGGACCGTGCACGACGCCACCGCCGGCGAACTGCGGCGCGCGGATCGAGCCCTGCCGGGCGCGACCGGTGCCCTTCTGCTTGTACGGCTTCTTGCCGCCACCGGCGACCTCGCCGCGGGTCTTGGCCTTGTGCGTGCCCTGTCGGGCCGCCGCGAGCTGGGCCACCACGACCTGGTGCATCAGCGCGACGTTGGCCTGCACGTCGAAGATGTCCGCCGGCAGCTCGACCGAGCCACTGGTGGTGCCTTCGACGGTGCGCACGTCAACGGTGGTCACTTGGCCGCACCGCCCTTCTTCACCTTGCTCTTGGCCGCGGTACGGACCAGAACGAGCGCGCCCTTGGGACCAGGAATGGCACCCCGGACGAGCAGCAGGTTGTTCTCGGTGTCGACCGCCTGGACGGTGAGGTTCTGCACGGTGTAGCGCACGCCACCCATCCGGCCGGCCATCCGGGTGCCCTTGAAGACGCGACCCGGAGTGGCGCAGGCGCCGATGGAACCGGGCGAGCGGTGCTTGCGCTCGACACCGTGGCTGGCGCGCAGACCGTGGAAGCCGTGCCGCTTCATCGGGCCGGCGTAGCCCTTGCCCTTGGTCTTGCCGGTGACGTCGATGGTGACGCCGACCGGGAACTCCTCGACCGTGACTTCCTGGCCGAGCGAGTATTCCCCAGCGTCCGTGGTGCGCAGCTCGACGATGTGCCGGCGCGGCGCCACGTCCGCCTTGGCGTAGTGCCCGCTGACCGGCTTCTTGACCTTGCGCGGGTCGATGGTGCCGTACGCGAGCTGGACCGCGGAGTAACCGTCCTTCTCGGCGCTACGAACCTGGCTGATGACGCACGGGCCGGCCTCGACCACGGTCACGGGAACAACACGGTTGTTGTCCCAGACCTGGGTCATGCCGAGCTTGGCGCCCAGGATCCCCTTGACTTGCCTGTCCATTTGTCCGGTCCCTACAGCTTGATCTCGATGTCGACGCCAGCCGGCAGGTCGAGGCGCATGAGCGAGTCGACCGTCTTCGGGGTCGGGTCGATGATGTCGATCAGCCGCTTGTGCGTGCGCATCTCGAAGTGCTCGCGCGAGTCCTTGTACTTGTGCGGCGAGCGGATAACGCAGAAACGGTTGATCTCCGTGGGCAGCGGCACCGGGCCCGCGACCTGCGCCCCGGTGCGCGTCACCGTCTCGACGATCTTCCGAGCCGAGGAGTCGACGACCTCGTGGTCATAGGCCTTGAGCCGGATGCGGATCTTCTGTCCCGCCATGGTGGCTTCTGTTCCTTCTCTCGATGCCGCTGTGTTGCGGGCGCCTGTACCGGCTGGTACAGGCCCACTTCGCCGACCCCCGCGGTCGGGCGTGTCGCGCCCTCGGGCCGAGCTCCGCCCCTTGGTTCCGGAGTGGTGCTGACCGCGCGGTGGGTCAAGGCGTCGATCGCATTACCGCGACCTGAACGCCGTGCGAGGGTGGTTGGCGACTGGGCCGCCAACCACCCTACGCTCGACTGCCTCGCCACCCGGAGGTTCAGCGAAAGCCGAACACAGGCGACGAACTGTCGTTACGCAACCTGACTAGTATGCCGCACGACCGGCGGCGGGTCTAATCGGGGTTACCTAGTTCACTTGTTAATCTTGGTGACGAACCCGGCGCCGACGGTGCGGCCACCCTCGCGGATCGCGAACTTGAGGTTCTCCTCCATGGCGATGGGCTGGATCAGCTTCACCGACATGGACGTGTTGTCACCCGGCATGACCATCTCGGTGCCCTCGGGGAGGGTGACGACACCGGTGACGTCCGTGGTCCGGAAGTAGAACTGCGGACGGTAGTTCTGGAAGAACGGGGTGTGCCGGCCGCCCTCCTCCTTGGAGAGGATGTAGACCGTCGCCTCGAACTCCGTGTGCGGGGTGTTCGAGCCCGGCTTCACGACGACCATGCCGCGCTCGACCTCGTCGCGCTTGGTGCCACGCAGCAGCAGGCCGACGTTCTCACCTGCGCGGGCGTCGTCCAGGGTCTTCCGGAACATCTCGATCGCGGTGACCTTGGTCTTGAAGCTCTTCTCCTTGATACCGACGAGCTCAACATCCTCGTTCGGCAGGAGAACGCCGCGCTCCACGCGACCGGTGACGACGGTGCCACGACCGGTGATCGTGAAGACGTCCTCAACCGGCATCAGGAACGGCTTGTCAACCTCGCGCTCCGGCTGCGGGATCGAGGTGTCGACAGCGGTCATCAGCTCCAGCAGCTTGCCGGTCCACTCGGGGTCACCCTCGAGGGCCTTCAGCGCCGAAACCCGAACGACCGGCAGGTCGTCACCCGGGTACTCCTGCGAGGAGAGCAGCTCACGAACCTCGAGCTCGACGAGCTCCAGGAGCTCCTCGTCATCGACCATGTCGCTCTTGTTGAGCGCCACGACGATGTACGGCACGCCGACCTGACGGGCCAGCAGCACGTGCTCGCGGGTCTGCGGCATCGGGCCGTCGGTCGCCGCCACCACCAGGATCGCGCCGTCCATCTGCGCGGCACCGGTGATCATGTTCTTGATGTAGTCGGCGTGCCCAGGGCAGTCGACGTGCGCGTAGTGCCGCGACTCGGTCTGGTACTCGACGTGCGCGATCGAGATCGTGATGCCGCGGGCCTTCTCCTCCGGCGCCTTGTCGATCTCGTCGAACGGCGTGTAAGGGTTCAGGTCCGGGTACTGGTCGTGCAGGACCTTGGTGATGGCCGCCGTCAGCGTCGTCTTACCGTGGTCGATGTGACCAATGGTGCCGATGTTGACGTGCGGCTTAGTCCGCTCGAACTTAGCCTTCGCCACTGGTGTCCTCCTGTGGACTTCTTGGTTCGTACGCCCGGCGCGCCGGTCGGCGCTTAGGACTCTGTCGACAGCCTTTCCGGCCTGACGGCCGGAGAGCCTTTGTGGGTTCTGCGGCGATGAAGCCTACAGGCCCGGTCTCACGCGATCCGATCGTGGTGGCCGCAGGCGGGCTAACCCTCCCGCGACCAACCACGAATCACCTGCTCAGGGCGCTACTCGCCCGTTGCCTTTGCGATGATCTCCTTCGCGACGCTCTGCGGAACCTCGGCGTAGGAGTCGAACTGCATGCTGTAGCTAGCCCGGCCCTGGGTCTTCGACCGCAGGTCGCCGACGTAGCCGAACATCTCCGACAACGGCACCAGGGCCCGGACGATGCGGGCGCCGCTGCGCTCCTCCATCGCCTGGATGATGCCGCGGCGGGAGTTGAGGTCACCGATGACGTCACCCATGTTCTCCTCAGGAGTGGTGACTTCAACGGCCATCATCGGCTCGAGCAGTGCCGGATCGGCCTTGCGGGCCGCGTCCTTCATCACCATCGAGCCGGCGATCTTGAATGCCATTTCCGACGAGTCGACCTCGTGGTACTGGCCGTCCAGCAGGGTCAGCTTGACACCGACCAGCGGGAAGCCCGCCAGGATGCCGTACTGCAGCGCGTCCTGCGCACCGGCGTCCACCGAGGGGATGAACTCCCGGGGGATACGGCCACCGCTGACGGCGTTGGCGAACTCGTAGGTCGGCGAGTCGTTGTCCAGCGGCAGCGGCTCGACGCTCACGATCACGCGGGCGTACTGGCCGGAACCACCGGTCTGCTTCTTGTGCGTGTACTCGACCTTCTCCACCTTGCGGCGGATGGTCTCGCGGTACGCCACCTGCGGCTTGCCGACGTTGGCCTCGACGTTGAACTCGCGGCGCATCCGGTCGACCAGGATGTCCAGGTGCAGCTCACCCATGCCGGAGATGACCGTCTGACCGGTCTCCTCGTCCAGCTGGACGCGGAAGGTCGGGTCCTCCTCGGCCAGGCGCTGGATGGCCGTGCCCAGCTTCTCCTGGTCGGACTTGGTCTTCGGCTCGATCGCCACCGAGATGACCGGCTCCGGGAAGGTCATCGACTCCAGGATGACCGGGTTCGCCGGGTCGGAAAGAGTGTCGCCGGTGGTGGTCTGCTTGAGACCCTGCACGGCGATGATGTCGCCAGCCTGCGCCGACGGACGCTCTTCCCGCTTGTTGGCGTGCATCTGGTAGATCTTGCCGATCCGCTCCTTGCGGTCCTTGGTGGAGTTGACCACCTGAGAACCGGAATCGAGCGTGCCGGAGTAGACCCGCACGTAGGTGAGCTTGCCCAGGTGCTTGTCCGTCTGGATCTTGAAGGCCAGACCGGAGAACGGCTCCGAGTTGGACGGCTTACGCAGCAGCGGGGTCTCGCCGTCGGTGGCCGTACCCTCGATCGCCGGAACATCCAGCGGCGACGGCAGGAAGTCGACAACGGCGTCGAGCATGGGCTGGACGCCCTTGTTCTTGAACGCCGAGCCGCAGAGCACCGGGTTGGCCTTGCCGGCGATGGTCGCACGCCGGATGGCGGCCTTGATCTCGTCGACCGAGACCTCGTCGCCCTCCAGGTACTTCTCCATCACCGCGTCGTCGACGTCGGCGAGGGTCTCCATCAGCTTCTCGCGCCACTCGGCTGCGGAGTCGGCCAGGTCGGCCGGGATCTCCTCAACCGCGTAGTCCTCACCCTTCTGGGTCTCCCCGCGCCAGGTGAGGGCGCGCATGCCGATCAGGTCGACGACACCGATGTGGTCGCCCTCGAGCCCGATCGGGATCTGGAGGACCAGCGGGGTGGCGTTCAGCCGGTCGATCATCATCTGCACGCAGCGGAAGAAGTCGGCACCGGTCCGGTCGAGCTTGTTGACGAAGCACATCCGCGGGACGTTGTACTTGTCGGCCTGCCGCCAGACGTTCTCCGTCTGCGGCTCCACGCCGGCGACACCGTCGTAAACCGCGACCGCACCATCCAGGACCCGCAACGACCGCTCGACCTCGACCGTGAAGTCGACGTGGCCGGGCGTGTCGATGATCTGGATCGTGTGGCCCTTCCACTCACACTTGGTGGCAGCGGAGGTGATGGTGATACCACGCTCCTGCTCCTGCTCCATCCAGTCCATGACGGCAGCGCCCTCGTGGACCTCACCGATCTTGTACGTGATGCCGGTGTAGAACAGGATTCGCTCGGTGGTCGTGGTCTTACCGGCATCGATGTGCGCCATGATGCCGATGTTGCGTACGTTGGCGAGCGCGTCTGCGGCGGCCACTTCAATCCCTACTTATCGTCGTCTCGACTCAACTGGTGGCGGTTCCGGCGCCCGGAGGCGCCGGAACCCAGGGTGTTACCAGCGGTAGTGCGCGAAGGCCTTGTTCGACTCGGCCATCTTGTGCGTGTCCTCGCGCCGCTTGACGGCGGCACCGAGGCCGTTGCTCGCGTCCAGCAGCTCGTTCATGAGCCGCTCGACCATGGTCTTCTCGCGCCGGGCGCGGGAGTAGGTGACCAGCCAGCGCAGGCCCAGGGTGGTCGCCCGGGTCGGGCGGACCTCGACCGGAACCTGGTAGGTGGCGCCACCGACCCGACGGCTACGCACCTCGAGGGTCGGCTTGACGTTGTCCATCGCCCGCTTGAGGGTGACGACCGGGTCGGTGCCGGACTTCTCGCGGCAGCCCTCGAGGGCCGCGTACACGATGGATTCGGCGAGCTGACGCTTGCCGCGGAGCAGGATCTTGTTCACCAGCTGGGTGACCAGCGGCGAGTTGTACACCGGGTCAGCGACCAGTGGCCGCCGCGGAGCGGGTCCCTTACGCGGCATGTCAGCTCTTCTCCTTCTTCGCGCCGTAACGGCTGCGCGCCTGCTTGCGGTTGCGGACACCCTGGGTGTCCAGCGAGCCGCGAACGATCTTGTAACGCACGCCGGGGAGGTCCTTCACCCGGCCACCGCGGACGAGCACGATCGAGTGCTCCTGCAGGTTGTGACCGACGCCGGGGATGTAGGCGGTCACCTCGATCTGGCTGCTGAGCTTCACGCGAGCGACCTTGCGCAGCGCCGAGTTCGGCTTCTTCGGGGTGGTGGTGTACACGCGAGTGCACACGCCGCGCCGCTGAGGGGAACCCTTCAGCGCCGGGGTCTTGGTCTTGGTCGTCTTCGCCTGGCGGCCCTTTCGGACCAGCTGCTGGATCGTGGGCACCGGGTTTCTCCGCTCCCTTCGGCCGCATCCGCGGCCGCGCCGTCTGCTCGTTAGTCGGCCTGATGACCGACTCTCCTACATTCCGACCAGGGTCGCCTTGCGGAGACCCCGGCACCCGCGGTCGGGCGTGTCGCCCTCGTCACGGCCCCGTTGCGACGCTCTCGCGTGCGTTCCGGGGTTTGTCACCGGCACGCGGATCGCCCCGCCCCGGATCTTTGGCTTGTCGTGCCGCCGTCCGTAAGCCGGAAACAGCGCACGCACGAGTTGCCCGGGCACGCCCGGGCACAAGGGGAAAGAGTACCTACCACAACCGCCCAGGTCAAAACGGAATGGCCCGGCGACTGTCTCACACCCGCCGGCCGGATCTCGTCCTGCCCTGTCGCCCGCGATGGGCACCTACGAATACAAGTGTACCGGCTCCCCCGCAGAAGCACCCATCGCCCCCGGGGGGACCGGAAGCCTTCCGCGGGAAACCCCCGTCAGGTGTCGGATCTGTCGGTGATCACCCTCAGGTCAGGGCGAGGAGCAGGGCCAGACCCAGGCCCAGAGCACTGAACAGGGCCCCCGCCGCGCCGCAACTGATCCCGGCCATCGCCAGCCCGCGACCGCTGAACTGGACCGCGGAGGGCGCGGCCGGCCGGCGGATCTGCCGCCGGCCGAGCAGGCCGACGACGACCGCCGCAACGCCGGCCAGCACACCCAGCACGGCGAACGCTCCGGAGGCCCAGGCACCGCCGTCGTTCTTGAAGGCCACTCCGAAACAGATCACCAGCAGCGAGACCACGACCGAGGCGATCCCCGCCACCAGTGCCCCGATGGCCAGCCCGGAGGTGACCGGTGCCACGTCCAGGTGCACGACGCCGAACGGCGTACCCGAAACCGCCTCCACCCGCTTCGGCGGGCGGCGTTGGTCGTCGGTGGGCGGCGCTACCGAACGCCCCTGCGGGCCACCCCACCCGGGAGCGTGCCCCGGCAGCCCTCCAGGCCCGGACGACGGCGGCCCCCACCCCGGCGGCACGCCGGGATTGGACGACGGCGGTCCCCAGCCGTACGGGACACCCGGCCCGGACGATGGCGGGCCCCAGCCGGGCGGCGCACCCGGCCCGGACGACGGCGGCGCCCAACCGTGTGGCGCACCCGGCCCGGACGGGGGCGGCGCCCAACCGTGTGGCGCACCCGGCCCGGACGACGGCGGGCCCCAGCTGGGCGGCATACCAGGACCGGACGGGGGCGGGCCCCAACCCTGCGGCGTCCACGTCGGCGCGCTGGAGACCGGGTACGGCTGGCCGGAGCCGGGCGCGGAAATCGTGCCCCAGCCGGAGTACGGCCCCGGAGGTGGCGGCGCATCCGGCGCGGACACCGGAGGGTGCTGCTCGCCGCTCGGGCCTGGCCGCGCCCAGTCGCTCGGCTCGGACGGAGGAGCCGGCGGGGCCGGAGGGCCGGCCGGTTCGTCCGCAGGGGGCCGCGCCGGTTCCGTCACGAGGTCCTCCTGTCGAAAGGCCGCCACCGCCACGCGGCGGACATCGGCCAGGCTACCGCCGCGAGCGCCGCCGCCCACGTGGGGCGTGGCCACCGGCGACTCAGTCCATGTTCGCCGGGTAGTCGTGACCGAACGGCGCGCCGGCCAACCGGACCACCCCGATCACCACTGCGACCACCACGCTGACCACGACCAGCAGCAGGCCGGTCCAGGCCATCCACTCCCCCCGTCGCAGCCAGACGCCGCCGGTCAGGAAACCCCCCGAGGCGTACGCCTCGCGGCGGGCCTGCCGGGCGAGTTGCAGGGCCACCGTGGCCGGCACCACGCCACCGATGAACAACCCGGTCAGCATGCCGAGCAAACCCAGCGCGAAGACCGCCCGTGCCTTCGTGGCGCGGGCCGGGTCCGGGTCCAGCGGGTGGCGCAGGTCCGACTGGGCGACGGACACCTGCCCAGGTGCGGTCGTCATCCCCCCATCATGCCGAACCCGACCCCGGGGTGGGTGGGCACGGACACGACGAGGCCCCCGGCTTTCACCGGGGGCCTCGTCGGATAACTGGTGCTTAGCGGTACGACCCGAAATCGAAGTCGTCCAGCGGCACAGCCTGCCCGCTGGCCGGCCCGAAACCGTAATCGGTCTCCGGGTAACCGGTCATCGAGTAGACCTTGGCCTTGGCCTCCTCGGTCGGCTCGACCCGGACGTTGCGGTACTTGCTGATGCCGGTACCCGCCGGGATGAGCTTTCCGATGATCACGTTCTCCTTGAGGCCGACCAGCGAGTCGCTGCGCGAGTTGATCGCAGCGTCGGTCAGCACCCGGGTGGTCTCCTGGAAGGAGGCCGCCGAGAGCCAGGAGTCGGTGGCCAGCGAGGCCTTGGTGATACCCATCAGCACCGGACGACCAGCGGCGGGCTCGCCGCCCTCCGAGACGAGCCGGCGGTTCTCCGACTCGAACAGCGCCCGGTCGACGAGCACGCCCGGCAGGAACTCGGTCGAGCCGGAGTCGATGACCGTCACCCGCTTGAGCATCTGGCGGATGATGATCTCGATGTGCTTGTCGTGGATGAGCACACCCTGCGAGCGGTAGACCTCCTGGACCTCACTGGTCAGGTGGACCTGGACCGCCCGCGGACCCATGATCCGCAGCAGCTCGTGCGGGTCGATGGTGCCCTCGGTCAGCTTCTCGCCGACCGCGACGTGACCGCCGTCGTGGGTCCGGAGCTTGACCCGCTTCGAGATCTTGTCGTAGACGATCTCTTCGCTGCCGTCGTCCGGCACCACGATGATCTTGCGCGAGCGCTCGCCGTCCTCGATCCGGATCCGGCCGGGGGTGTCGGCGATGGGCGCCTTACCCTTCGGGACCCGAGCCTCGAAGATTTCCTGAACACGCGGCAGACCCTGGGTGATGTCCTCACCCGCGACACCACCGGTGTGGAAGGTACGCATCGTCAGCTGCGTACCAGGCTCACCGATGGACTGGGCCGCGATGATGCCGACGGCCTCGCCGATGTCGACCGACTTACCGGTCGGCAGCGACCGGCCGTAGCAGGCCGCGCAGACGCCGAGCTTCGACTCGCAGGTGAGCACGCTGCGCACCCGCACGGTCTCCACCCCAGCGGCGACGATCTTGTCGACCCCGATGGAGTTGATGTCCTGACCGCGCTCGGCGACCACGGTGCCGTCCGGCCCCTTGATGTCGTCGGCGAGGGTCCGGGCGTGCACGCTGGTCTCGGCGTGGGTGTGGACGACGAGCTTGCCGTCCAGCTTCTCGCCGATCTGCATCGGGATCGCCCGGTCGGTGCCGCAGTCCTCTTCGCGGATGATGACGTCCTGCGAGACGTCCACCAGACGACGGGTCAGGTAACCCGAGTCGGCGGTACGCAGCGCGGTGTCGGCGAGACCCTTACGGGCACCGTGCGTGGAGATGAAGTACTCCAGCACGGACAGACCCTCCCGGTAGCTGGCCTTGATCGGCCGCGGAATGATCTCGCCCTTGGGGTTGGCCACCAGACCACGGATCGCCGCGATCTGCCGGAGCTGGAGCAGGTTACCGCGAGCACCCGAGTTGATCATCTTCCACAGTGGGTTCTCCTGCGGCAGCGCAGTGTCCATCTCCTTGGCGACCTCGTTGGTCGCCTTGGTCCAGATCTCGATGAGCTCGCCGCGACGCTCCTCGGCGGTCATCAGACCACGCTGGTACTGCTTGTCAATCTGGTCGGCGTCCTTCTCGTACCGCGCCAGGATCTCCGCCTTGCGCGGCGGCGCGATGACGTCCTCCATGCCGATCGTCACGCCGGACCAGGTGGCCCAGTGGAAACCGGCCTCCTTGAGCCCGTCCAGGGTGGCGGCCAGCGCCACCTTGGGGAAGCGCTCGGCGAGGTCGTTGACGATCGCGGAGAGCTGCCCCTTGCGGATCTCGTAGTTCACGAAGCGGTAGCCCTGCGGCAGCGTCTCGTTGAACAGCACCCGACCCAGGGTGGTCTCCACCGTCAGCGGGTCACCCTCGACCCAGCCCTCCGGGGCGGTCCACGCCTCGGAGCCAGCGCCGTTGTCGACACCGACCACGCCACGCAGGCGGATCTTCACCGGCGCCTGCAGGTGCAGCTCACCGTTGTCGAAGGCCATCCGCGCCTCGGCGTCCGAGCTGAACGCCCGGCCCTCGCCCTTCTCACCGGCGGTGAGGTGGGTGAGGTGGTACAGACCGATGACCATGTCCTGGGTAGGCATGGTGACCGGCTTACCGTCGGCCGGCTTGAGGATGTTGTTCGACGACAGCATCAGGATCCGCGCCTCGGCCTGAGCCTCGGCGGACAGCGGCACGTGCACCGCCATCTGGTCACCGTCGAAGTCGGCGTTGAACGCGGTGCAGACCAGCGGGTGGATCTGGATCGCCTTGCCCTCGACCAGCTGCGGCTCGAAGGCCTGGATGCCCAGACGGTGCAGGGTCGGCGCCCGGTTGAGCAGCACCGGGTGCTCGCCGATGACCTCTTCCAGCACGTCCCACACGACCGGGCGCTGACGCTCGACCATCCGCTTGGCGGACTTGATGTTCTGGGCGTGGTTGAGGTCGACCAGCCGCTTCATCACGAACGGCTTGAACAGCTCCAGTGCCATCTGCTTGGGCAGACCGCACTGGTGCAGCTTGAGCTTCGGGCCGACCACGATGACCGAACGGCCGGAGTAGTCGACGCGCTTGCCCAGCAGGTTCTGGCGGAACCGGCCCTGCTTGCCCTTGAGCATGTCGGACAGCGACTTGAGCGGGCGGTTACCCGGGCCGGTGACCGGCCGACCACGACGGCCGTTGTCGAACAGCGCGTCGACGGCCTCCTGGAGCATCCGCTTCTCGTTGTTGACGATGATCTCGGGCGCGCCGAGGTCGATCAGCCGCTTGAGGCGGTTGTTCCGGTTGATCACGCGGCGGTACAGGTCGTTCAGGTCCGAGGTCGCGAAGCGGCCACCGTCGAGCTGCACCATCGGGCGCAGGTCCGGCGGGATGACCGGGACGCAGTCCAGCACCATGCCGAGCGGCGAGTTGCGGGTGTTCAGGAACGCCGCGACGACCTTGAGTCGCTTGAGCGCCCGGATCTTCCGCTGGCCCTTGCCGGACCGGATGGTCTCCCGCAGGCTCTCGGCCTCGGCGTCGAGGTCCATGTTCTGGACCAGCGCCTTGATCGCCTCGGCACCCATGGAACCGGTGAAGTACTCACCGAACCGGTCGCGCAGCTCGCGGTAGAGCAGCTCGTCGGTGACCAGCTGCTTCGGCTCCAGCTTGCGGAAGGTGTCCAGCACCTCGTCCAGGCGGTCGATCTCGCGCTGGGCCCGGTCGCGGATCTGGCGCATCTCGCGCTCTCCGCCCTCCTTGACCTTGCGCCGGACGTCCGCCTTGGCACCCTCGGCCTCCAGCTCGGCCAGGTCGGCCTCGAGCTTGGCGGCCCGCTTCTCGATCTCCGAGTCGCGGCTGTTCTCGGACTGCCGCTTCTCGGCCAGGATCTCGTTCTCGATCGTCGAGAGGTCACGGTGACGCGACTCGGCGTCAACGCTCGTCACGACGTACGAGGCGAAGTAAATGATCTTCTCGAGGTCCTTGGGGGCGAGGTCCAGCAGGTAACCCAGCCGGCTCGGAACGCCCTTGAAGTACCAGATGTGGGTCACCGGAGCAGCGAGCTCGATGTGCCCCATCCGCTCACGACGGACCTTGGAGCGGGTCACCTCGACGCCGCAGCGCTCACAGATGATGCCCTTGAACCGGACGCGCTTGTACTTACCGCAGTAGCACTCCCAGTCCCGCTGCGGACCGAAGATCTTCTCGCAGAAGAGCCCGTCCTTTTCCGGCTTCAGGGTGCGGTAGTTGATCGTCTCAGGCTTCTTGACCTCGCCGTGCGACCACTGACGGATGTCGTCAGCGGTGGCGAGACCAATGCGCAGCTCGTCGAAGAAGTTGACGTCGAGCACTATGTCCCCTATGTCGTCGTCTGTACTGCTAATTCTCGGGCGGGGTCGGGGGCTGGCTCGCCGGCCCCCGACCGCACACCTCAGACCTCTTCGACCGAGCTCGGCTCGCGCCGGGACAGGTCGATGCCCAGCTCCTCAGCGGCCCGGAACACCTCGTCGTCGGTCTCGCGCATCTCCAGGGCCACACCGTCGCTGGAGAGCACCTCAACGTTGAGGCACAGCGACTGCAGCTCCTTGAGCAGCACCTTGAACGACTCCGGGATGCCCGGCTCCGGGATGTTCTCGCCCTTGACGATGGCCTCGTAGACCTTCACTCGGCCGAGAACGTCGTCGGACTTGATCGTGAGCAGCTCCTGCAGGGCGTAGGCAGCGCCGTACGCCTGCATCGCCCAGCACTCCATCTCACCGAAACGCTGACCACCGAACTGCGCCTTACCACCCAGCGGCTGCTGCGTGATCATCGAGTACGGGCCGGTCGACCGAGCGTGGATCTTGTCGTCGACCAGGTGGTTGAGCTTCAGGATGTAGACGTAGCCGACCGCGATCGGGTCCGGCAGTGGCTCGCCAGAACGACCGTCGAACAGCTGCGCCTTGCCGGTACGCCCGATCAGCTGCTTGCCGTCCCGGTTGGGCAGGGTCGACTCGAGCAGACCGGAGATCTCCTCCTCGCGGGCACCGTCGAAGACCGGGGTGGCCACGTTGGTGTCGCCCTCGGACTCGTGCGCGTCGATCGAACGCAGCTGGCGCTTCCAGTCGGCGTCGTCACCCTCGACCTTCCACCCGGTCTTGGCGACCCAACCGAGGTGGGTCTCCAGAACCTGGCCGATGTTCATCCGGCTCGGCACACCGAGCGGGTTGAGCACGATGTCGACCGGGGTGCCGTCCTCCAGGAACGGCATGTCCTCGATCGGCAGGATCTTCGAGATGACGCCCTTGTTGCCGTGCCGGCCGGCGAGCTTGTCGCCGTCCTGGATCTTGCGCTTCTGGGCGACGTAGACCCGGACCAGCTCGTTGACACCCGGCGGCAACTCGTCGCCGTCCTCGCGGGAGAACGTACGCACACCGATGACCGTGCCGGTCTCGCCGTGCGGCACCTTCAGCGAGGTGTCCCGAACCTCACGCGCCTTCTCACCGAAGATCGCGCGGAGCAGCCGCTCCTCCGGGGTCAGCTCGGTCTCACCCTTGGGCGTGACCTTGCCGACCAGGATGTCACCGGGGACGACCTCGGCACCGATCCGGATGATGCCGCGCTCGTCGAGGTCAGCGAGCATTTCCTCGCTGACGTTCGGGATGTCGCGGGTGATCTCCTCCGGACCGAGCTTGGTGTCCCGGGCGTCGACCTCGTGCTCCTCGATGTGGATCGAGGTGAGCACGTCCTGCTGCACGAGGCGCTGCGACAGGATGATCGCGTCCTCGTAGTTGTGGCCCTCCCAGCACATGAACGCCACCAGCAGGTTGCGTCCGAGCGCCATCTCGCCCTCGTCGGTGCACGGACCGTCGGCGATGACCTGACCGGCCTCGACGCGGTCGCCCTCGAAGACCACCGGCTTCTGGTTGACGCAGGAGCCGGCGTTGGAGCGGCGGAACTTGTGCAGCAGGTACGTCCGGCGGTGGCCGTCATCCTGGTGGATGGTGACGTAGTCGGCGCAGAGATCCTCGATCACACCGCCGACCTCGGCGACCACCACGTCGCCAGCGTCGACCGCGGCCCGGTACTCCATGCCCGTACCCACGAGCGGCGCCTCGGCCTTGACCAGCGGCACCGCCTGGCGCTGCATGTTCGCGCCCATCAGTGCCCGGTTGGCGTCGTCGTGCTCGAGGAACGGAATCATGGCGGTCGCGACCGAGGTCATCTGCCGGGGCGAGACGTCCATGTAGTCGACGGCGGCCGGGACGACGTCCTCGGTCTCGCCGCCCTTACGACGGCAGAGCACCCGGTCCTCGGCGAACGTCCCGTCAGCCTTCAGGCGCGCGTTGGCCTGGGCCTTGACGAACCGGTCCTCCTCGTCCGCGGTCAGGTAGTCGATCTGGTCGGTGACCCGACCCTCGACGACCTTCCGGTACGGCGTCTCGATGAAGCCGAACGGGTTGACCCGGGCGAAGGTGGACAGCGCGCCGATCAGGCCGATGTTCGGGCCTTCCGGCGTCTCGATCGGGCACATCCGGCCGTAGTGGGACGGGTGCACGTCGCGGACCTCGAAGCCGGCCCGCTCCCGGGACAGACCACCCGGGCCGAGCGCGCTCAGCCGGCGCCGGTGGGTCAAGCCCGCCAGCGGGTTGGTCTGGTCCATGAACTGGGACAGCTGGGACGTCCCGAAGAACTCCTTGATCGCCGCCACCACCGGGCGGATGTTGATCAGGGTCTGCGGGGTGATCGCCTCGACGTCCTGCGTGGTCATCCGCTCGCGGACGACCCGCTCCATCCGGGACAGGCCGACCCGAACCTGGTTCTGGATCAGCTCGCCCACGGTACGGAGGCGCCGGTTGCCGAAGTGGTCGATGTCGTCGGCCTCGTAGCCGTCCTCACCGGCGTGCAGCCGGCACAGGTACTCCACGGTGGCGACGATGTCGTCCTCGGTCAGCGTGCCGGTGGTGATCGGCACGTCGACTTCGAGCTTCTTGTTGAACTTGTAGCGCCCGACCTTGGCGACGTCGTACCTCTTCGGGTTGAAGAAGAGGTTGTCGAGCAGGGTCTGGGCGTTCTCGCGCGTCGGCGGCTCGCCAGGGCGCAGCTTGCGGTAGATGTCGAGCAGCGCCTCGTCGGCGCCGGCGATGTGGTCCTTTTCGAGCGTGGTCATCATCAGCTCGGACCACCCGAACCGCTCACGGATCCGCTCGGCCGACCATCCGATGGCCTTGAGCAGGACGGTGACGGCCTGGCGACGCTTGCGGTCGATGCGGACGCCGACCGTGTCGCGCTTGTCGATGTCGAACTCCAGCCAGGCACCCCGACTCGGGATGACCTTGACGCTGGAGAGGTCGCGGTCGGAGGTCTTGTCCGGCTGCTTGTCGAAGTAGACGCCCGGAGACCGGACGAGCTGGCTGACCACGACGCGCTCGGTGCCGTTGATGACGAAGGTGCCCTTGGGCGTCATCATCGGGAAGTCACCCATGAACACCGTCTGGCTCTTGATCTCGCCAGTGGTGTTGTTGGTGAACTCCGCGGTCACGAAGAGCGGAGCGCAGTAGGTCAGGTCCTTCTCCTTGCACTCCTCGATCGAGGCCTTGACCTCGTCGAAGCGCGGCGCTGAGAAGGAAAGCGACATGGTGCCGGAGAAGTCCTCAATGGGACTGATCTCTTCAAGGATCTCCGCGAGACCCGAGCGTGCGTGCGGGTCGTCCGCCGACCGGCCCTGCCAAGCCTCGTTGCCGACGAGCCAGTCGAAGGACTCGTTCTGGATGGCAAGGAGGTTGGGGACCTCGAGGTGTTCGGTGATCCTGCCGAATGAAACTCGGCGGGGAGCGAATGCGCTCGACGTACGACTGGTCTTCGCAGGGCGGGAAGCTGCCAAGATGCGTCCTTCCGAGGACCGGTGCTGCAGAACGGCTGGTACGCGTGCACTCCAATGACCCCACCAGAAATATCCGTAAACGGACATTTCCGAGCAGGGGTCAAGTCGGAAGGCAGCGCAAACTAGCAGTGTAGCCGAGAGGCTAACCGCTGTCCAGCCCACCCCGCAGGTTGTTTGCGGAGCGCTCCTCGGCCCCCGCCACCGGGGTCTGCCGGGCCGCTCAGAACGCAACTCCCCACTGGGCCGCTCGGGTTACCGCGGCCGATGGTGCCGCCGCTGTCATACCCACGTCGTGGCCGTCGCAAGCGCGGTGTCTTGCTGGTGTCAGCGTGCCTGGCAGCCCGGGGCCGCGTCAAGGGCCGGTATTCCGCTCGCCGCGTGTTTCCCCCTGGAGAGCGACCCGCCGCCCTCGCTCCGGTCGACGAAGCCGCAGGTCGGAGCCGATATCAGGCCGATCAGAGCCGACACCACCAATACGGCGGGCGGTGATCCGTGTCGGATCACCCCCCGCCGCGACGCGATGGTGTCCCGGCTCAGGAGCCGGGTACGCGTAGGTGGAACGTCAGGTCACTTGAGGGTGACCTTGGCGCCCTCGCCCTCGAGCTTGGCCTTCGCCTTGTCGGCGGTCTCCTTGTTGACCTTCTCCAGGATGGCCTTCGGCGCGGACTCGACCGCGTCCTTGGCCTCCTTGAGGCCCAGGCCGGTCAGCTCACGCACGACCTTGATGACCTGGATCTTCTTGCCGCCGTCAGCCTCGAGGATGACGTCGAACTCGTCCTTCTCCTCCTCGGCCGGGGCAGCAGCGCCACCGGCGCCACCGCCGGCAGCGGCAACCGCGACCGGAGCAGCGGCGGTGACCTCGAAGGTCTCCTCGAACTGCTTCACGAACTCAGAGAGCTCGATCAGCGTCATCTCCTTGAACGCGTCGAGCAGCTCGACGGTGCTGAGCTTCGCCATATCTGGCGTCCTTTCCTGATTCTGTTAAGTAAGAACTGGTGCGCCGTGGGGGCCTCAGGCCGCCTCGGCGCCCTCCTTCTCGCGCTTGTCCTGCAGTGCAGCCGCCAGACGGGCGGTCTTCGACAGCGGGGCCTGGAACAGGGCCGCGGCCTTGCTCAGGTTGCCCTTCATCGCGCCGGCCAGCTTGGCCAGCAGCACCTCGCGGGACTCCAGGTCGGCGAGCTTCGTGACCTCGGCCGCGGAAATGGCCTTGCCCTCGAAGACACCGCCCTTGATGACGAGCTTCGGGTTGGCCTTCGCGAAGTCGCGAAGCCCCTTCGCCGCCTCGACGACGTCGCCCGAAACGAAAGTCAGCGCGGTAGGACCGGTGAACAGCTCGTCGAGGCCGGTGATGCCCGCGTCCGTCGCAGCACGCTTGGCCAGCGTGTTCTTCGCGACCGTGTAGCTGGTATCGGCGCCGAGCGAGCGCCGAAGCTGGGTGAGCTGGGAAACCGTCAGACCGCGGTACTCGGTCAGCACGGTGGCGCCCGAGCTACGGAAGCTTTCGGTCAGCTCAGCGACGGCCGTGGCCTTGTCGGCCCGGATCGGCTTGTCCGCCATGTCCCTCCTCTCTCGTTAGTCGAGGCTGGTCCCCGTCTCAGCCGAAGCCGGAACGGGGGCGGAGGCAGCACGACAACGAAAAAGCCCCGGCGCAGGGCGCACGGGGCGAGGGCCGGTGGATCACCATGGTCGGCGGACCAGGTTCACTGCCGAGTTACGCTTGCCGCCCTACGCGGGTCGCCCGTTGTCGCGGGACCTTCGACCGTGCCGAAGCACGGTGACCAGCGGTCTCTGGGTGGTTCCTCATCCATGAGAACACGGATGACGGTTTGAAGAGTACGCGCCCAGGTCACCAGCACCAAATCGCACCCTGTGAGCCGCGCCACCAGCGCCGGTCGCGGTCAGCCCTGGGCCCGCCGCCGCCACAGGTAGCCGCCGGCGACCGCACCACTCCAGGCCAGTGCCCACGCGCTCAGCCCCAGCAGGGTCAGCGCGGCGGCATCGCCGCCCGTGGTGCGAGCGGCGGCCATGATCGGCGGTGCCAGCCAGGGGGCCACCGAACCGGTCAGGCCGAGCACCACCGCGCCGACCCCGCCGAGGGCCAACACCGCGACGCCGTACCCGGCGCCACCCACCGACGCCCGGCTGGCCAGCGCGCCAAGAGCAACCGCAGCGGGTACGACCAGCAGGTGCGCCCACACCCCCAGCGCGAGCCCGACCGGAATCGACCGGTCCCCCGGGTCGACCGGGCCGGACACCCCACCGACCAGCCACGGAAAGAGCAGCGCGACGGCCACCGTCACCAGCGCCGCCACTCCGGCGGCGAGCAACCCGGCCAACCGCTCCCGCGCCACCCCGACCGTCACCTGCGCCAGCCGACGCTGCACGTCCGGCTCGACGTCCAGCAGAATCTTGGTCTGCCAGGCGAGCACCGGAAAGAGCACGACCGCGGAGACGCCGTACGCCTCCGCCGGCTGGGCACGACCACCGCCGTAGAGGGTGCCGAGTGTGATCAGGCCGGCGAGCAGCGGTGCCACCGCCCGGCCGGTACGCAGGAAACCGGCCAGCCGCATCCGGATCAGGGCGCTCACCGGGCCTCCCCCGCCGCCGGTTCGACAGCCGCGTCGGCGGCCTCCGGCTGCTCGGCCACCCCGATCGGCGGCTCGGCGGGTCGGGCAGCGCTGGCCGCCCGGAGCGGCTCGGCGGGTCGGGCCTGGGGTGCGGCGGTGGAGGCGTCGGAGCGTACCCGCAGCACCTGGTGGCCCTCGGCGCGCAACCGGGCGACGGTGCCGGCGACCCGCGCGGCCGGCACCGCGACCTCGACCACCGCGAACGTCTCGTCGGTCGCCGGCGTCTCTTCGGTAACCGAGCCGTCGGCGACCAACCAACGGCGCGCGGCCGGCAGCCGGACCGTCTCGCCACGGTGGTCGCTCACCAGGACGGACCCGTCGGCGGCGAGCACCTCGGCGATCAGCTCGGGCACCAACTCACGGGTCGCGGCGTCCAGCCCCTCCCACGGCTCGTCGAGGACCAGCAGGCCCGGCGGCCGCAGCATCGCCTGGGCGAGGCCGACCTTCTGCGCGGTGCCCTTGGACAGCTCCGGCAGCCGCACCGAGCGGAACGCGGCCAACCCGAGCCGGTCGCTCCAGGAGGTCACCGCCTCGTCGGCCGCGGCCCTGCCCAGCCCCGCCACCCGGGCCATCCCGGTCAGATAGCGGGCGACCGTGAACGGTTGGTCGGCGGGGAAACGCTCCGGCACCCAACCCACCCGTGCCGGCCGGTCGGCGACCCGGCCCCGGCCCGGCCGGAGAACCCCCGCGGCCACCTGGAGCAGGGTCGACTTGCCCACCCCGTTGCGGCCCAGCACGACCGCCACCTCGCCGGGGCCGATCCGCACATCGATGCCTCGCAGCACCCATGGCCCCCGCCGGTGGTACCGCAACCAGACGTCCTCCAGCCACATGGCCCCGAGCATCCCACACCTCGAACGCGTCGGGGCGAACTGTCGACTCAGGCCTCGGCCTGGTCCTCCCGAAGGTTCTTCACCAGGTTCGGGTCGACCGGAACGCCCGGGCCCATCGTGGTGGTCAGGATGACCTTGCGGAGGTACTTGCCCTTGGCCGCGGACGGCTTGGCACGCAGCACCTCGTCGAGCACCGCGGCGTAGTTGTCCACCAGCTGGGTCTCCGTGAAGGAGGCCTTGCCGATGATCAGGTGCAGGTTGGAGTGCTTGTCCACCCGGAAGGTGATCTTGCCGCCCTTGATGTCCTGCACCGCCTTGGTGACGTCCATGGTCACCGTGCCGGTCTTCGGGTTCGGCATGAGACCGCGCGGGCCCAGGATCCGCGCGATCCGGCCGATCTTGGCCATCTGGTCCGGCGTGGCGATCGCCGCGTCGAAGTCGAGCCAACCACCCTGGATCCGGGCGACCAGCTCGTCCGTGCCCACCTCGTCCGCACCCGCAGCGGCGGCCTCTTCGGCCTTCGCGCCACTGGCGAACACGATCACGCGGGCGGTCTTACCGGTGCCGTGCGGCAGGTTGACCGTGCCGCGGACCATCTGGTCCGCCTTGCGGGGGTCGACGCCGAGGCGCATGGCGACCTCGACCGTGGCGTCGAACTTGACGTTGGTGGTCTCCTTGGCCAGCTTCACGGCCTCGGTGGGGGTGTAGAGCTTCGACCGGTCGATGACATCGGCGGCCTTGCGGTAGCTCTTGCTGCGCTGCATTGCTGATTACTCCTGTGGTCTCTGGCGGGCCGCTCGGCGCGAGCCCTCCCACGGTCGGGTCGAAGGCCGGGGCCGACGTCAGTCGTTGACGGTGATGCCCATCGACCGGGCGGTGCCGGCGATGATCTTCTCGGCCTGGGCGAGGTCGTTGGCGTTGAGGTCGGCCATCTTCTTCTCGGCGATCTCACGCAGCTGGGCGCGGCTGACCGAGCCGACCTTCTCGGCCTGCGGAACACCCGAACCCTTCTGCACACCGGCAGCCTTGATCAGCAGCCGGGCAGCGGGCGGGGTCTTCAGCACGAACGTGAAGGACCGGTCCTCGTACACGCTGATCTCGGCGGGGACGATGTCGCCCCGCTGAGACTCGGTCTGCGCGTTGTAGGACTTGCAGAACTCCATGATGTTCACGCCGTGCTGGCCGAGCGCGGGGCCGACCGGCGGCGCCGGCGTGGCCTGGCCCGCCGGCAACTGAAGCGTGAACGTCTTGACGAGCTTCTTCTTCGGAGGCATGTCACTTCCTGGGGCTTGGAGCTGGGAAAATGCGGCTGTCGCCGCCCTCGGGCGCGCACGGTCAGCGCGGTGCGACAGCGGCGACATTCAAGAGTAGCGCAGGCCGCAGCCCACTCGTCCGCCGAGGTCGAGCGAGAGCGCGTACGCCGACGTCGGCGGCGGGTCGGACCCGCCGCCGACGACCAATCAGATCTTGGCGACCTGGTTGAAGTTGAGCTCCACCGGAGTCTCGCGACCGAAGATCGACACCAGCACCTTGAGCTTCTGCTGGTCGGCGTTGATCTCGCTGATCGTGGCCGGCAGCGACGCGAACGCGCCGTCGGTGACGGTGACGGAGTCGCCCACCTCGAAGTCGAGGACCTTGATCTCCGGCTTCGCCTTCTTCTGCTCGGTCTCGACCGCCGGCGCCAGCCACTTCAGCACCTCGTCGAGCGAGAGCGGCGCGGGCCGGTCGGCCCGGTCGGTCGCGCCGACGAAGCCGGTCACACCCGGGGTGTTCCGGACGCATGAGTAGGACTCGGCGGTCAGCTCCATCCGAACCAGGATGTAGCCCGGGAAGACCTTGGCCTGGATCTGCGAACGCTTACCGTTCTTGACCTCGACCTCTTCCCGGGTCGGCACCTCGACCTGGTAGATGAAGTCCTCCATGTCGAGGCTCGTGATCCGGGTCTCGAGGTTGGTCTTGACCTTGTTCTCGTAGCCGGCGTACGAGTGCACCACGTACCAGTCACCCGGGGCGTAGCGCAGCTTCTGCCTCAGCTCCGCGACGGGGTCGTAGTCCTCGTCCGGTGCGGGCTCGGTCGTTGGGAACTCCGGCTCGCTGGCGGCCTCAACCGACTCGTCACCAGCCGCCGTCGCGACCGTGGACTGCTCGTCCACCGGTCCGGCGGTCTCGTCGTACTCAGGCACGCTCGCTCACTTCCGTCACTATGGCTGGAGGCAGCCGGTCAGTCCGAGTTGCCAAAGACAAACAACACGACCTTGGCGAAGCCGAAGTCCAGCACACCCACGATCGTCAGCATCACCGCGACGAACGCCACCACCACGGCGGTGTAGGTCAGCAACTCCTTGCGGGTCGGCCAGATGACCTTACGCAGTTCGGCCACGACCTCGCGGAAGAACCGGGCGACACGGCCGAAGACGCCCACCCGACCCGTTTCCGACCGGGTGGTCGGCCGGCTGTCCGCCGACTCCGCCCGGGCACGCGACCGGGTGGCGGTGCCTCCCCGGGAAACCGGCTCGTCCGCGCCAGAGGCGTCGTCGTCGGCCACGTCGTCGACGATCTCGTCGTCCAGACGATCGTCGCCGTCGTCGTCGCGCCGCTTGTTGTCGGCCACTTCGCCCTCCGTCGCGGAATCTGGGGTCGCACGCCGAGTGGCGTACGCGGCGCTGGTCACGCCGGCCGGACCCAACCGTCCCGCGACGGGCCGCGGCCGGTGGCTCACCCGGGAGGGCCCGATTGCCTCGGAACCACCCCGCCGATGCCACCACCACGGGCCGGACGCCGCCGAACTGGCGGCGCGACCCACGGGAACGGTCAGGCCTGAGGCGCAGGGGTGACAGGACTTGAACCTGCAGCCTGCGGTTTTGGAGACCGCTGCTCTGCCAATTGAGCTACACCCCTATGCGGCAACACTCGCCCCACGCGGCCACAGACGACCGAGCAGGGGTCACTTGCCCCACGGCGGACCAGTGTACGGGTAGCCGCCCGACTTTCCCAACCGGTCTCTCCGCCACGCGTGGCGGGCTCGGTTCAGCGTGCCGTCCGGATGGTTGCCCGCGCCTGTGACAGCACCTTTTCACCCAGGCAGGTGGCGGTCACCTCGAGGCGGGTGAGACCGTCCTCGGTCACCTCACGGACCCGCGCGGTGACCTCGATCTCGGTCCCCTGGTCATCGTCCGGAACCACCACCGGCCGGGTGAACCGCACGCCGTACTCGACCACCGCGTCCAGCGACCCGGCCCACTCGGTGACCGCCCGGCCGACCAACGCCATGGTGAACATGCCGTGGGCGATCACCCCGGGCAGGCCCACCTTGGTGGCGACCCGGTCGCTCCAGTGGATCGGGTTGAAGTCGCCCGAGGCGCCGGCGTAACGGACCAGGTCCGCACGGGTCACCCGGAACGTCTGTGCTGCCAACTCCATCTCAGGCCTCCCCGCGGATGACATACCTGGCCCAGACCGCGACCACGGGCTCCCCGCCGACCGTGCTCACGTCGGTGCGCGTGGTCAGGAAGCCGTGCCCACCCCGGGTGCTGACGTCCTCGATGGTGTTGGTGCAGACCAGCTCGTCGCCGGCGAACACCGGCCGGGTGTACGCGAACCGCTGGTCGCCGTGCACCAGGCGGCTGTAGTCGACACCCAGGGCCGGGTCCTCGATGATCTGGCTGCTCGCGGCCATCGTGACGATCACCGGGAAGGTCGGCGGGGCCACCACGTCGGGGTGGCCCAGCGCCTGCGCGGCCTCCGGGTCGTGATGGGCCGGATCGGTGGCGCCGATGGCGCTGGCGAACTCGCGGATCTTTTCTCGGCCCACCTGGTAGGGGGCGGTCGGCGGATAGGTCCGGCCGACGAAGGAAGGGTCCAGAGGCATGCCGCGAACCTACACGGAAAGCCCAATCGCCGACCTGATCGGTAGGCGGCGGCGGAGCCGCACCAAACCGGTCAGATCGGCGATTGGAAAGCTTCGACAACGGCCGGCCCCGAGGCCGGCCAGCAGTCAGCGGGTCTCGCGGTGGACCGTGTGCCGACCGTCACGCGGGCAGAACTTCTTCAGCTCGATGCGGTCGGGGTCGTTGCGCCGGTTCTTGCGCGTGATGTAGTTGCGCTCCTTGCACTCCACACACGCCAAAGTGATCTTCGGCCGGACATCGGTAGCCTTCGCCACGGCGGAGTGCCTTCCTCGCTAACGGAAACAACTACGACGCGCCAGCCTAGACGCTGACAGCGCGGACATGCAAAGTGGGCGCCAGAAGCGCCCATTTTCTTACGACCACCGGCAACGAGCCCGGAAGACGAGAGTAGCGGTGGCCGGACTTGAACCGGCGACACAGCGATTATGAGCCGCTTGCTCTACCATCTGAGCTACACCGCTGCGATGGGTCCAGCTGAACCCTCGAGCCCCCTTACGGAATCGAACCGTAGACCTTCTCCTTACCATGGAGACGCTCTGCCGACTGAGCTAAGGGGGCCTGCGCGATCTCCCCGTGGGGCGCGCACGAGTAAGAGTACACGGCCCGGCTCGGCAGGTGAAATCGGATCCCCGGTGATCGTCCGCGCCCTGCTCAGGGCACGACTCGAAGGCGCGGCAGCTCCCCGTTGGAGATCGTCTCCGGCTCGACCTGGGCGCCGAACCAGGCAGCCAACCGCTCGTACGGCAGCGGCCTGCTGAACAGGAAGCCCTGCCCGATCTCACAGCCGATGTCCTGGAGAAGCTCCAGAGTCAGCTCGCTCTCCACCCCCTCGGCCACCACGGCCAGGCCGAACTGCTGGGAGAGGGTCACCACCGCGTTGACGATCGCCAGGTCCCCCGGATCGGTCGCCATGCCCTGCACGAAGGAGCGGTCCACCTTCACCTCGTGCACCGGCAGCCGCCGCAGGTGCGCCAGGGACGAGTCACCCGTACCGAAGTCGTCCACCGACAGCCGTACGCCCAGATCCCGCAGCCGTTGCAGGGTGGGGATCGGCCGGTCGGTGCCGTCCAGCACCCCCGACTCGGTGATCTCCAGGGTGAGGCGCTGCGCCGGCACCTTGTACTCGGTCAACAACTCCTGGACCCGATCCGGGAAGTGCTGGTCGATGAGCGTACGAGCCGAGAGGTTGACCGCGATGGGCAGCGGCTGGTCGGCCAGCGCCCAGTCCCGGCTGCGCCGAAGGCCCTCCCGGAGCACCACCTCGGTGAGCCGGCTCAACTGGCCGGTGTGCTCGGCCACCGCCACGAAGTCCTCGGGTGCGACAGTGCCGTGCGCCGGGTGCTCCCAGCGGGCCAGACACTCGACACCAACCAGGCGCCGGTCCCGCAGGGTCACCTTGGGCTGGAAATAGACCTCCAGCTCGTCCTGGTCCAGTGCACGGCGCAGATCGCCGGCCAGGCCCAGCCGGCGCAGTGAACGGGACTCCAGCGCGGGGTTGAACAGCTGCACGCTGCCCGGCACCGACTTGGCCGCGGTGGCCGCGAGGTCGACCCGAAGCAGCAGGGCCGCCGCGTCGCTGCCATGATCCGGGTGTACGGCCACCCCGACGGCGGTGTCCACGTCGAGGGTGAGCGCGTCGAAGACCATCTCGTCGCGGATCTGGTCGCGCAGTTGGGCGGCCAACTCAAGCGCCGCCTCAGCGCTCTCCAATCGCAGCGTCACCAGGAACTCGTCCCCGCCGGCACGGCCAACCAGAGCCGACGACGGTGCGCTGGCCCGCAACCGATTGGCGACCTCGGCGAGGACCTTGTCGCCGGCCGCGTGCCCCAGGGACTCGTTGACCTGGCGCAGCCCGTCGACGTCGAAGAGCAACAGCGCCACCACCTCGCCCGGCGCGCGGATCTTGACCGACTCATCCAGCGCCCCGGTGATCCGCCGCCGGTTGGGCAGCTTGGTCAACGCGTCGTGGTAGGCGTCGTACCGCAGTTGGTCGACCAGCCGGGAATTCTCCAACGCGACACCCGCGTGGGCGGCAACCGTCTCCAGGACCGCGATGTCCGCGGAGGTGAAGTTGTTGCCGTCGCCGATGCGGTTGGCGACCTCCAGGGTGCCGATGACGACCTCGCCGGAACGCAGCGGCACCACCACCGCATCTTTGATCCGCCGCTCGTTGAGGTCGGTCCGGAACTCGCCGTCCGTGGTGACCCCTCGACCGATGGCCACCGTGCGGCGGGTTTCACGCACCCGATCGCGGATCGCCGACGGGGTGTGGGCCTGGTCGAGCAGACCGGGATCGTCCACCCGGGCGGTCAACAGCGTCTCCGGGTGCCGCCCCTGAGCCGGAAGCCAGAGCGTCGCGTACTCCGCCTGCATGAGAGCACGGACCCGGCCGAGCAGCGCATCCGGCAAAGTGCCGTTCTGCCCGCTCGCGACCACCGCACGGGTCAGGTCGTACAGGTCGCTGAGGGTGCGGTGCTGGCGGAAGAACTGGGCGTACGAACTGTAGACCAGCACGACGCCAGCACCGAGCACGGCGAGCAGCAGCAGCGACCACCACGTGTTCCTGATCAGGATCAGCACGATCAGGCCGACCGCCACGTTGATCGCCGCCGTGAGCACCGCCGGCTTGGCGGTACGCAACGCCCCACGCCCGGTCTGCCAGCCGTACAGGAGCGTGTGCACCGCGGCCACGCTGGTGATGCTGACCAGGATGACCATGCTCACCGCAGCGAAGATGCTGCCCCAGGTGCGCGGACCCACACCATCGATCGGCGGAAGAGCCTGCAGGACCAGGGCGCCCAGTGACGTCCCCGCAGCGGCCCTCGCCACGTTGAACCACACCTTGTGGGCCGACAGCCGCTGCCGGGTGTGCGTGATGAGAGAGGTCAGCGTGTAGATGACCGCCACCGTCAACGGCGGCAGGAAGAAGAACGCGAGAACCAGCGGCAGCTCAGTGAGCGTCACGCCGATCGTCTGCCGCCGAACGACCAGGCTGAGCAGGGGCGTCCCCGCAGCGATCATCAAGACGAGGAGGAGCGCGGCCTGTGGCCAGTTGCCGAACAGCTTGTCGCCGACCAGCCCGGCAACCGTGGCGCAGGCGACGGCGACCAGTGCCAAAGGAGCGGTGATGATCCAGGCGTCCTCGGACGACCTCCGCCGAGGCTGACCGTGACCGCTCATGACGCTCCTTCGGAATGACACCGAGCAGTCACGCCACCGCCGAGGCTTGCCCTGTCACAGGCGTGCAGCACCCCTGGCGGGGCAAACCTCGACGGTGAACCCAAAGTGCTCGGTTCAGTGCCAGATGATGTCCGCGGTCTGCGCGCCACCCTCCAGGCCGCTGCCAAGATCGACACCGCCGATGCCGCCGAAGACCGCGGCCAGAATGAGAAGTGAGCCAAACAGCCGGCCCAGCCTACGACCAGACATGATTGCTCCTGTCGGAAACTGTCGTGGGGATAGTGGAGGTTCCACGATCGTGCCACAGCGCGGGCAGCCAGAAAAGTAGGGACAGCCTGACTGACCCCACCGCCTGTGACTTCGCGCCGTTCGGCCGACCACCCTCATCACAGCGGGCCAGATCACGAGCCTGCAGGGCCGATCAGCGCCTCAGACAGCGTCGATTACGACCTTCACCACAATTCGCCGCAGCCGCCATGCAGCCAGCAAATCTGACACGTCGATCACTCTGAGTGATGCCCCCGGGTGGTGCGTCCGCGCTTGCATCGACGCCCAGCCATCGACCACCATACCGGCTCTTCGCCAACGCACCAGCCCTTCGCCGGGTTCAATACAGACGGGGGCGCTCGGCGCCGTCGCGAGTGTGAGCAGCGTCAGCGCAGCCCACGTCGCATGCCGAGCCTGCCTCAGGATCCCCGCAGCGGCCGGAACACTGCCCGCACCTCAGCGGCGAAGAGTTCCGGCTCCTCCCAGGCCGCGAAGTGGCCGCCGCGGTCAGCCTCACCGCCTCGGCCCAGCTGCGCGGAGCGGCCCAGATCTCGCCGGGGAACGTGGTGAAACCGATCGGGGACCGAGACCGGCGGCGGGGTCTGACCGGCCGCCTGGGCCGCTGTTAGGAACCGCCCGAACTCCCAGCGCCACCGGGCGGACGAGGTGCCGGTCAGCCAGTACAACGTGACCTTGTCGACAATGGACTCACGGGTGAGAGCGCCCGTCGGCACGCCGTCGAGGAGCGCCCGGGAGATCTTGTAGTAGCTGTCGGTGTCGTGGTCGAACATCCAGGCAGCCAGCCCGATCGGCGAATCCAGCAAGCGATCGTCTGCGGTCGAGTGGACTGCTCCAGGAAGTAGCCGAAGCCATCCGTCGTGAACAGGTTCAGCGCGTCATGTGCCGCGCGTTCCTGCGCGGACCGGCTTCGCAGCCAACTGCCCGTCGCCCGTTGGAACGATGACGAAGACATCGGGGGGCAGGTCCAGCATTACCTGTCGGCACCGACCGCAGTGGGCGATGACACGTCGGTCGCCGTCACCTGCCGCCACGATCGTGATGAGCGGCGGGGCGTTGGCTGCAGCTGCCAAGCCTTCAGGAGGCCCTGGACGCCGCCGCAGACAATCCCGCTTCCCCGGCGTGGGATCTCATCTGGCAGGAGTCGTGTCACGAGGGCACCTGCGATCCCGCAAGCGCCGTTCTGCTGCCCTGGTTGGCCCGAACCTGCGCCAACTTCAGTCCTCAAGACCGAGAGCGCGGCGTCGTACTCGCCGGATTCATCGCCGTAGACGCCGACGACAAGAGTCGCGGCTTGTACGCCGGTGACATCGCCACATTGCGTGCGCTGACCCTTGAGTGCCTGGCGTCCGGCGGGCCCAGCGACACGATGTTCGTGTACCTGCAGCAAGCCGTACTCGGTTTCAACGGTGACAAGGTCTGGGGCAAGGAGCTCGATCGCATCAACGACGGAGAGGTCGATGTGCAGTGTCCGGCGTGCGCTGAGGACCTGCTCGTCGACCTACAGTCAGGCGATTCCTCGATCGAGCCCGGGCTTTCCGCGCAGTTGGCACGCGTCTGCACGCCGAGGCGTTGGGGCTGGGCCATGAGTCGGTTGCGACCTCACTCACCTACTTGTTTGGTCGGATGACCTGTCCCGTATGCGGTGTCACCTTCAACCTTGCGGACGAGGTGACCGGCAGTCCCCGATGAGCACACTGAGCTGCTGTTCCTCGCCGCCTCACCGACACCGACCGGTCAGCCGCCCACCATGTGCCCACGCCCACGGCAACAGCGCCAGGACGACGCCGGTGTTCAGGCTGCTCTCCAGTCGTCGGTCGCGCAGCCGACCTCGAAGCTCCACCAGCCATCCGCCTCGCCTCGTTGCAAGGTCGCCTTGATCGCGGCGAGATCTGCACTCGCTGGCACGGTGAAAGCAACGAGAGGGAGTTCCTTGCTGAACGTCTCGCCGCCAATGCCGAAGGGCGCCAGGCGGTCGTAGACAGCTTGGGCGCTTGGTCCGAGTGGGCCACGGGGCTCCGGCAGGACTCTTACGGTGCAGTTGCCCGACGCCTCGACCCGCCCGGTTGCCCAGCAAAGTCCGTCCGGACTCACGGTGAAGCGCACCAGGTCACCCTCAGCAACGCCTTCTTGAAGGAACGGAGCGTTGCAAATGCGAGCCGTGTCCGGGCCCGCAGCGACACCCCACAGACCCTCGGTGTCGTAGGGAAGCCACCCTTCCCGCGGCACGAACTTGAACCAAATCTTGATGAAGTGGTCGCCGGCAGGTGAGTCGCGGTCCGGCGCAGGTGAAGACATGCCGGCATCATTCCCGGTCAGGGCGAGTGCTCGCACCGCACACCACAGCCGTTCGATCTCGGTCGGCGAAACGCCGGGCACTTCCGCTCTGCGGCTCGATATCTCGGAGACAGCGCCAGCTTGGCAGCGGACCAAGTACCGATGCACAGCGAGGATGCTCTGAGCCGCCTTCAGGACGCCGCCATCCTTTGGAGCGTCGGTTCGGACACGGCGGCGGACGTGATCGCGGCAGCCTGTGACTGCCTGTTGCGGGCGTAGACAGCCCCACCCTTCGAATCCTGGCAGGCATCTCGCCGGCCCGAGGAAGCGAGAGCGACGAGTTGCGGCGTTGGTTGGAAGGAGCCCTCCCGAGCTCTTGCTGACCTATTACCGGGAGGGGAGCCGAGAGGGTGAGGAGGAAGCCGTCCGAATCATGGCCCGCCGACTGCTCGCAGAGACCATCACGCCTCGCGACCTCACGTCTTGGGCGTATCGATTCATCACCTGGGACGGCACTCCATTGGCAGAGCAGTTCGTCGGCCTTGAGATCGCCTACGACATCCTTGATTCCGGCTATGGAGGGCGCGAGGACAGCGGCACCCTTGAGGATGTCGGCGCAGACGTGATTGCCGAGGCGCACCGGCTGATCGGTGAAACCGCTATCGGGCACGGCTGAACTACACGAGGTCATCCGAGGGCGTCGCCGATCTTGTCGTTCATGGTGTCGTCGCCGCCGTCGATGCAGTTGGCGTAGACGCGGAGCAGGACGGCGACGCCGTGGCCCAGGCGCCGGGCTACCTCGGTCGGCGGGACGCTGGCATTCAGCCAGAGCGAGGCCGCTGCGTGCCGCAGGTCGTAGGGCCGGCGGACGAGCGGCGAGGAAACCTGAGACTCGGTCAGGGCCCGTTCCCGGGCGAGCTTCCACCACCGGTCGTAGACCGACTCGGACAGCGACCCACCGTGCAGGCCCCGGAAGAAGCGGCCAAGATCGACCTGCCCACAACCAGTCGTCAACAGCTGGACTCAGCCGGACTCGACCAGACAAACGACAACGGCCCCTGATCAGCATCTCTGCTGGTCAAGGGCCGTGTCTGCACCTGGTGGCGGGTAGAGGATTCGAACCTCTGAAGCTTTCGCGACGGATTTACAGTCCGCTCCCATTGGCCGCTCGGGCAACCCGCCAGGGCACCCCACCGCGTCGCAACGCGGCGGCGGAAGCAAGAATAGCGGCTCCCCCCGGCACCGACGCAACCGGGTACCGTCAGGGGGTCGTGCCGCTGGTCGGCGGCCGACGGCAGGCCCAGACCGCCGGACAGCAGGAGCAGAAACATGGCAGCGAACCCGTCGTTCGACATCGTGAGCAAGGTTGACCGTCAGGAGGTCGACAACGCCCTTCGGCAGGCGGAGAAGGAGCTTGCGACACGGTTCGACTTCCGCGGCACCGGCGCTGAGATCTCCTGGTCGGGCGAGGAGGCGATCGGTCTTCAGGCGGAGACTGAGGAGCGCGTCCGCGCCGCACTGGACGTGTTCAAGGAGAAGCTCGTCAAGCGGAACATCTCGCTGAAGTCGCTGGATGCTGGGGAGCCGCGCCCGTCGGGCAAGATCTTCAAGATTGACTGCAAGGTGATCCAGGGCATCGAGACGGACAAGGCCAAGGCCATCAGCAAGAAGATCCGCGACGAGGGCCCCAAGGGCGTGCAGGCGCAGATCCAGGGCGACCAGTTGCGCGTGACCGGTAAGAAGCGCGACGACCTGCAGGCCGTGATCTCGCTGCTGAAGGGCGAGGACTTCGGCGTCGCCCTTCAGTTCAACAACTACCGGTGACGGCTGCCCACCCCTACCCGCCACCGGCGCCCTGGACGCAAAGCACCTGACTGAGATCGACTCGGGTTCCTGAAAGTGGGGGCATCCGGGCGACTGGGACACCGCGACTTTCAGAAACTCGAGTCGATCAAGAGGCTGCGCGGGCGCGGGCGGATCGGTCGTCAGACGGTGACGGGCTGTTCGGTGCGTACCGCTGTGGTTTCGGCGCGGGCGATGGGCCCGGCGGGTAGGGCGGCGACCGCGGCACCGACGGCGACCGCCGCCCCGGCGAACAGGAACGCCCAGCGGACGCCACCGGCGTGGTCCACGATCACGCCGGCCACCGAGCCGCCGGCCGCGCTGGACGCCACCGCGACGGTGACAACCCAGGTGTACGCCTCGTTCAACATGCCGGTCGGGGCGATCCGGCCGACCAGGGTGTTCTCCAGGGTCAGCGCGGGCGCGATGGTGGCTCCGCCGGCGACCAGCGCGACACCCAACGCCAGTGGGGTGGGCATCACCGCGAAGATGGCGAAGGTGGCGGCCAGCGCGCCGAGCAGCAGGGCGAACTGGCGGGTCATGTTCGGTGCTGGCTTGCGGACGCCGAACCAGAGGCCACCGAGGGCACTGCCGACCCCCCAGACCGCGAGCAGGAGGCCGGCGAGGCTCTCCGGGTCGCCGGTGGTGTGGTCGCTCGCGAACGCCGGCACGGTCACCCCGGCGGCGCCGAACGCGATGCCCAGGCCGGCGACGCAGATCAGCAGGGCCGGGAAGCCGGAGACCCGCAGCGGGCCGAGCCCGCGGGCGTGGTGTTCCTGCGGGTGCGGGCGCCAGCCGCGCATGACCCGGCCGAGGGCCACGGCGGTCGTGCCGGCCAGGGTGACCACTGCCGCACCGATCAGCGCTGCTGCCGCGTCGGCGACGAGGACGAAGCCGGCGACGAGCAGCGGGCCGATGACGAAGACGATTTCGAAGAGCGTGGTCTCGGCGGCCAGCGCGGTGTTGCGCAGGGCGTACCGGCCGGAGTTGGGGCCGGTCAGGTCGTTCCAGGCGCCTCGGATGGCGGCGGTGAGCGGCGGGTAGGTTGCGCCGGCCACGCCTGCGGCGAGGTAGATGACGGGGAGAGCGTCGTCGCCGGAGCGGCTGGCCAGCAGCAACCCGGTGAGCGCCAGCGGGTGGGCCACGGCGGTGAGCAGCAGGACGGGGGTGGGGCCGACCCGGTCGGCGATCCGCCCGGCCACCGGGCTGAGCGCGGCACCGGCGAGGGCGTAGATGCCGCCCGCGATGGCGGCCAGTGAGTAGCGCCCGGTCACCTGCTCGACGACCAGGAGCAGCGCCAGTGGGGTCATGCCGATTCCGAGCCGCCCGATGATGCCGGTGATCAGCAGCATGGGCGCGCCGGGGATCCGCCAGACACCCAGGTACTGACGCAGCGCGGTCACCGTGAACCTCCGGGGATGTAATGAGCGTGAGCCGTTACGACCCTAACGCCACCGCCGGGCGGGTAGACAACGGAAATACAGCAATCCGCCCGTACCCGGTGCGACCGGGTACGGGCGGAGGCGGTGGATCAGCGGGTCAGCGCTGGAACTGCACCGGCCCCGAGTTGCGGGCCATCTGCTCCAGCCGTGCGACGCGGTCCTCCATCTTCGGGTGCGTGGAGAAGAGCGCGGCCATGCCGCCGCCCCGGAACGGGTTGGCGATCATGAGGTGGGCGGTGCTGGTGAGCTGGCCCTGGGCCGGCAACGGCCGACGTCGGGCCACCGCGTCGATCTTGCGGAGTGCGCTGGCCAGGGCCAGCGGGTCGCGGCTCAACTTGGCGCCCGACTCGTCCGCCTGGAACTCGCGGCTCCGGCTGATCGCCAACTGGATCACCGTGGCGGCGATCGGGCCCAGGATCAGGGTGAGCAGCAGCACAGCCGGGTTGGGGCGGTCCTCGTCGTCCCCGCCGCCCAGCGGGATGAAGAAGGCGAGGTTCGCCAGCAGGGTGATGATGCTGGCCAGGCCGGCCGCCACGCTGGAGATCAGGATGTCCCGGTTGTAGACGTGGGACAGCTCGTGCCCGATCACGCCGCGCAGCTCACGGTAGTCGAGGATCTCGGTGATGCCCTGCGTCACGCAGACGGCCGCGTGCTGCGGGTTGCGACCGGTGGCGAACGCGTTGGGTTGCGCGGTCGGGCTGACGTAGAGCCGTGGCATCGGCTGCTTTGCGTCGGTGGCCAACTCCCGGACCATGCGGTACAGCTCGGGGAACTGTGCCTCGGTGACCGGTTGCGCGCCCATCGAGCGCAGTGCGAGCTTGTCGGAGTAGAAGTAGGTGACGCCGTTCATGACCAGAGACACGACGACGGCGATGACCAGACCGCCGCTGCCGCCGAACCAGTAGCCCACCGCCAGGATCAGGGCGCTGAGCAGGCCAAGCAGCGCTGCGGTCTTCAGACGGTTGTGGTGCACGATGTCTCCTTCGGTGCACGGATCGCCAGGATCCGCTGACCGGTGTAACAACCCGGTACCCACCAACCATCCGTTACAACGCTGTGAGTTGACTGAGACTGCGCCGCAGGTCAGGTCAGCGGCCGGCCAGGTCGAGCACCAACTGCGGGGCGACGCCGAGCACCACGGCGGCCACCGTCGCCACCGCCAGCACCACCGCCACCACCCCTACCAGGGGTACGGCCGCAGCGCCGCCGCCGTGCGGGTTGGCGACCGGCTCCGGCGCCCAGAGCGCGGCGGTCACCCGCAGGTAGTAGGCGAGGCCGATCACGGCGTTCAGCGCCACCACCAGCGCCAGCCAGGCCGCGCCACCGTCAAGCAGTGCCCGCACCACTGTCACCTTCGCGAACAGGCCAGCCAGCCCCGGCGGCAGACCAGCCAGCCCCACCAGCGCGAGACCGAACGCCGCGGCCCGCCACGGGTGCCGGCGGGCCGCCCCACGCAGGTCGTCGACCGTGCCGCCGTCCGCTCCGGTCGGCCGCAGGGCGGTCACCCCGGCGAAGGCGGCCAGCTCCAACACCACGAAGAAGACGGCGTACGCCACGGCGGCCGCGTACGCGGCGGACCGCGCCTCGTCGGTGCGGCCGGCGGCCAACGCCAACGCTCCCAGCGGGGCGAGGATGTACCCGGCCTGCGCGACGGACGACCAGGCGAGCAGCCGGACGGTCCGCCGCTGACGCAGGGCGACCAGGTTGCCGACGGTCATGGTGAGCACGGCGAGCAGAGCGAGCACCGGACCGGTCTGATCCGCGGGCAGCGCCCGCTGCACCACGGCGAGCAGGGCGACCAGCCCGCCCAGCTTCGACGCGGTGGACAGGTACGCGGCCACCGGCAGCGGCGCGCCGTCGTAGGTGGCCGGTGCCCAGGCGTGGAACGGCACCGCCGCCACCTTGAAGGCCAGGCCGACCAGTAGCACCGCCACCGCGGCGGTGGTCAGCGGCAGGTCCCGCAGCTCCGACTGCTCGGCGAGCAACGCGCCGAGCCGGTCCAGGTGCAGCCCACCGGTCACCGCGTACAGCAGCGCCGCGCCGAGCAGGGTCAGCGTGGTCGCCACCACGCTGACCACGAAGAAGGTCAACGCCGCCTCGGCGCTGGCGAGGCTCCCCCGGCGCAGCCCGACCAGCACGTACAGCGGCAGGGTCAGCGTCTCCAGAGCGACGATCAACGTGATCAGGTCGCCGGCCGCGCCGAGCACCACGCCGCCGGTCATCGAGCAGGCCAACAGGAAGGCGTACTCCCCGGCCGGTGACCGCCCAGCCCGCAGCGCAGGCACCGACAGCCCGAGCACGCCCACTGTGAGCAGCGCGACCACCACGCCGACCAGGGCCGCGCGACCGCCGAAGATCCAGGAGCAGTCGGCGCCCACGCAGAACGTCCGCCGCTGCGCACCCGCCCCGACCAGCGCGGAGCCGACGGCGGTGCCGAGCGCGCCGAGCGCGGCCACCGCGATCGTGGCCCGTGGCCGAGCCACCAGTAGGTCGGTGATGAGTACGAGCACGGCCGTGCCGGCAGCCAGGTAGGCCGGCAGCAGCGCGACGCTGTCCACGCTCTGCACGACGTTCATCTGAGCCCGCCTTCGTTCGCGACTGCGGGGCTCCGCTTCGCTGCACTCCTCGCGCTCACCAGGAGCCCGCCTTCGTTCGCGACTGCGGGGCTCCGCTTCGCTGCACTCCTCGCACTCATCGGGAAACCACTCCGATCAGGGCGTCGACGGGAGCTTCGGCGACGCCGAGGACCAGCGTCGGCGCCAGCCCGATGGCCAACGCGAGCAGCACCAGCGGCACCCAGGCGGTCAGCTCCGCGCCGGCCAGGCCAGGGCCGACCTGCCCGACGGCGGGGCTCGGCCGGTTGTGGGTGACCTGCCGCAGCAACCGCAGGAAGTACGCGGCGGTGAGCGCCCCACCGACCGCCGCCAGCACCCCCAGGGTGGTCCAGAGCGGGCCGCCCACCTGCACGGCGGCGATCACCGCAAACGCCTCGCCCCAGAAGCCGGCCAGCCCGGGCAGGCCCAGCGACGCGATCGCCGCGAACGCCAGCAGGCCCGCCAAACGGGGCGCGGTCTCCCGCAGCCCGGACAGCTCGGCGAGGGTGCCCGTGCCGGTACGGTCCTTCACCGCCCCGGCCAGGAAGAACAGCAGGCCGGTGATCACGCCGTGCGCGACGTTGCCGATCAGCGCCGCCTGGATGCCGGTGGCGGTCAGCGTGGCGACGCCCAGCAACACGAAGCCCATGTGACCCACGCTGGAGTACGCGATCAGCCGCTTCACGTCCGACTGGGCCAGGCAGACCAGCGACCCGATCAGGATCGCGGCGACGGCCAGCACCCCGAGCACCGGCGCCGCCCAACGGGCACCCTCCGGCGCCACCCCCACCGCGACCCGGATCAAGCCGTACGTGCCCATCTTGAGCAGCACACCGGCCAACACGACACTGCCCACCGTGGGTGCCTGGGTGTGCGCGTCGGGCAGCCAGGAGTGCAGCGGCCACAGCGGGCTCTTCACCGCGAACGCCAACGCGAGCACCGTGAACGCGGCCAACTGGGTGCCCCGGGACATCCCCGCGCCACCGGTCAGCGTCACCATGTCGGCGGTGCCTGCGGCGGCGACCACGACGTACACGCCGACCAGCAGCAGCACCGACCCGAACAGCGTGTAGAGCGCGAACTTCCGGGCCGCCCGGCGCCGGGCCGCACCACCCCAGCCCGCGATGATCGCGTACATCGGCAGTAGGACGACCTCGAAGAAGAGGAAGAACAGCACCAGGTCCAGGGCGAGGAAGGTGCCCAGGATGCCCACCTCGACCACCAACAGCAGCGCGACGAGCGCCCGGCCGCTGCCGCCGTCCGGCACACGCCACATCGTGTACGCGCAGCAGAGCAACGTGAGCAGCGCGGTCAGCACCACCAGCGGCCAGGAGATGCCGTCGACGCCGAGGTGGAAGCGCAACTCCAGACCGGGCACCCACTGCAGGTCCAGTTGGTGCCACGGGCGCACCGCCGGCGCGTCGGCCGACCAGGCGACCCAGCCTCGACCGCCGAGCACCAGCGGCACCGCGGCCAGCAGGGTCAGCGCCGCCGCGATCGTGCCGACCAGTCGGGCCGCCCGGTCCCGGGGCGTCGCCGCCACCGCGACCGCGCCCAGCGCCGGCAGCGCCAGGACGGCCACCAGCAAAACCTGCCCAAACGTCATCGGCCCGCCTCTGTTCGCGGCTGCGGGGCTCGCAAACCCGGCTCACTCCTCGCGCTCACTGGACCGCCTCTGTTCGCGGCTGCGGGGCTCGCAAACCCGGCTCACTCCTCGCGCTCACTGGACCGCCTCTGTTCGCGGCTGCGGGGCTCGCAAACCCGGCTCACTCCTCGCGCTCACTGGACCGCCTCTGTTCGCGGCTGCGGGGCTCGCAAACCCGGCTCACTCCTCGCGCTCACTGGACGACCCCGATCACGGCGGCGGCCAGGCCGATCAGCAGCGCGCCGGCCAGTACGCCGGCGGCGGCCCGGGGCAGCGCCGCGCGGTGCAGCGTGGCCAACGCCGCGCCCAGACCGGAAGCGGCCCGCCCACTGCCCTCGACCGCGCCGTCCACCACCACCTCGTCACCGGTGCGCGCGGCGCGGGCCAGCGCGCGGACGGGGCGTACCACAAGGGTGTGCTGGACGTCGTCGAGCCGGAACGCGCGGGCGAAGACCGGCCGCAGCGGGCCCAGCGCCGCGGCCGGGTCGCGCCGCCAACCCAGCGTCACCAGCGCGGCGCCGAGCAGCAGGAACGCGAGCGGCAGCAGCACCCCCGACCCCAGGTGGACCAGGCCGTCCTCGGAGCCCGCCACCGGGACGGTGGGGAACCGCAGGCGGTCCGCGAACGCCCCGACGAACCCGGCCAGACCGAGCAGCGCGGCCGGCACGGCCAGCAGCAGCACCGGCCAGCGCAGCACGGCCGGCGGGTCGTGCGGCCGGACCAGCGGCAGGCGCGGAGCGCCGAAGAAGGCGCGTAGCAGCAGCCGACCTGCGTACCAGGCGGTGATCGCCACGCCGACCAGCCCGGCGATCCAGACGATCCAGCCCACCCAGGACGGGGCCGGGCCGGTGCCCTCCAGCGCGGCCGACTCGGCGACCGCCAGTACGCCGTCCTTGCTCCAGAAGCCGGCCAACGGCGGCACCCCGGCCAGCGCGCCCAGGCCCACCACCGTGCACCAGAACGTCACAGGCATGCTGCGCCGCAACCCGCCCATCTCCGACATCAGGGTGGTGCCGACGGCGTGGATCACCGCGCCGGCGGCGAGGAACAGCAGCGCCTTGAAGGCCGCATGGGTGAGCAGGTGGAACAGTGCGGCAGACGGTGAGCCGACTGCCAGCGCGCCGGTCATGTAGCCCAGTTGGGACACGGTCGACCAGGCCAGCACGCGCTTGATGTCGTCCTGGGCGGTGGCGGCGAGCGCGCCGAGCAGCAGCGTGATCGCGCCGAGCACCCCCAGCACGGTCAGCGTCACCGGCGCGGCCGTGAACAGCGGGTAGAGCCGGGCCACCGCGTACACCCCGGCGGCGACCATCGTCGCGGCGTGGATCAGCGCGGAGATCGGTGTCGGGCCGGCCATCGCGTCCGGCAGCCAGGTATGCAGCGGGAACTGCGCGCTCTTGCCGGCCACACCGGCGAGCAGCAGCAGCCCGGCGGCGGTCAACGTCGCGCCGGAATGTTCGTGGGCGAGCACGTCGGCGATCCGGAAGCTGCCGGTCGACACACCCAGCAGCGCGATGCCCAGCAGGAACCCGACGTCACCGACCCGGGTCACCAGGAACGCCTTCATGGCCGCGGCGGGGGCGCCGGCCAGTCGGCGGTCGTGGGCGATCAGCAGGTACGAGCAGAGGCCCATCACCTCCCAGCCGACCAACAGCATGATCAGGTCGCCGGCGACCACCACCAGCAGCATGGCACCCGTGAAGAGGCTGATCTGGGCGGCGTAGGGCGGGTAGCGGTGGTCCACGTCGACGTCGTCGTGGGGACCGCGCCGCAGGTAGCCGATCGAGTAGACCTGCACGGCCAGGGCGACCGCGGTGACCGCGACCGCGACCAGCGCGGCCGCGCCGTCCAGCCGTACGCCGAGGGTCACCGCCAGCCCGCCGAAGTCGACCCAGGTGCGCGACGTCTCCGTCGGCCCGTCGACAGTGATCAGCAGCGCGACCGCCAACGCCAGCGCGCCGGCCGCACCTGTGACGCCGAGCGTCACGGCAGTCGTCCGGGCCCGGTCGCCGCCGGTCGAGCCGCCGTGCCGAGGTGCCGGTGGCAGCAGCAGGCCGAGCAGCCCGGCGACCAGCGGTACGGCGGGCAGCAGCGCCCCGAGCAGCCCGGTCACCGGCCCGCCTCCGAGTCCACGACGGCCGGCTCGCGCCCGGGATCCGGCTCGGTCAACGGCACGTCATCCACGGCGACTGTCGCCCGCAGCCGGTAGAGCTGAAGGACGATCGCCAACCCCACGCCGATCTCGGCAGCCGCGAGGACGATGACGAACAGGGCGAAGACCTGCCCCGAATGCGGGAGCACGGCGCGGGCGGTGGTGTCCGCGGTGACCAGGATCAGGTTGACCGCGTTGAGCATCAACTCGACCGACATCAGCACCAGCACCGCGTTGCGGCGGCGCAGTACGCCGTACACGCCGAGGCCGAACAGCAGCGCGGCGGTGACGTATGGGATGACCGGCCTCACCGGCGCCCCCCGGGCTCGCTGTCGACCAGCTCAGCCGCCCGGCCGTCGCCGTGCGGGCCGGCTCGGCCGATGTCCGGCCGGGACAGCACGATCGCGCCCACCAGGGCGGAGAGCAGCAGCACCGAGAGCACCTCGAAGGGCAGCACCCAGGATTGGAAGATCTGCTCGCCCAGCCGCTCGGCGGTGCCGGCGTGGGGCAGCGTGACGGTGCTCCAGCGGTACGCGTCGACCAGCAGGGCGGTCAGCCCCAGCCCGGCGCCGCCACCGATCAGCGCGGCCGGCCAGCCGGGCCGGTCCAGGTCGTCGGAGGCACCGATCGGAGCGCGGGTCAGCATCACCGCGAACAGCAGCAGGACCACCACCGCGCCCACGTAGATCAGCACCTGCACCCAGGCCACCAACTCGGCGCTGAGCACCAGGAAGTCACCGGCCAACGCGCCCAGGCACACCACCAGGTAGAGCCCGGCCCGGACCAGGTGTTTCGTGGTCACCACCAACACGCCGGCGCCGACCGCCACCGCGCCGAGGGCGAGCAGCAGCACATCCGCCCCGGTCACCGGGCCGCCTCTCCGGTTCGGGCGGTCACGACGGGGGGTCCTGGTCGGCGTCGGGGCGTACCGCTGGAATTGCCGGACGTGCGGCGGCGGCCTTGCGCGCGGCGGAGGTTTCCTCCTTGGCCGGCTCGCCGTTCGGGTCGTGCGCGGGCGGCGGCGGAACGGTGGCCATCCACTGACCGAGGTGGTCCTTGTCGTGCAGCAGGTCCTTGATGTCGTACTCGGCGTACTCGAACTCCGGTGACCAGTAGAGCGCGTCGAACGGGCAGACCTCGATGCAGATGCCGCAGTACATGCAGAGCGAGAAGTCGATGTCGAACTTGTCGAGCACGTTGCGCTGGCGGGGGCGGGCGGCGCCGGGCACCGCCACCTCCTCCTTGTGCGAGTCGATGTAGATGCACCAGTCCGGACATTCACGCGCGCAGAGCATGCAGACCGTGCAGTTCTCCTCGGACAACGCGATCACACCGCGCGAGCGTGGCGGCAGGTCGGGGGCCACGTCCGGGTACTGCTGGGTGGTCGAACGGCTGGTCATCGTCTTGAGGGTGACCGCCAGCCCCTTCACCAGGCCCGCGCCGGGAAGGCCGCGTTCGCTGGTGTCACCGCGCTCGCTGGGGTCGCTCATGTCGACCATCCTGCCCTGTGGCCCCGGCGCGCGCGACCACCACCCACAGGTCCAAGGCGGTACCGTGGTCGCGGGGAGAACGACCGCACCTGGAAGGACCTGCCATGACCGCCGCGCTGCAGAGCGACTACCCGCCCGAGGGCGGATGGACGACTGACGATCTGGATGCGCTGCCCGAGGATGGCCGCCGCCGGGAACTGCTCGATGGAGTGCTGCTGATGTCCCCCTCCCCCACCCGCACCCACCAGACCATCGCCGGCCGGCTGATGGCCGTGCTCGACGAGGACTGCCCCGACGGCTACGACGTGACCCAGGCGGTCGAGGTGCGGATCAACCGCACCCGGTCGTTCATCCCCGACGTGCTGATCACCACGGCTGCCGCGGCGGCTCGCGAACCGTCGAAGTACGAGCCGCACGAGGTGGTCCTCGCCGTCGAGATCGTCTCACCGAACACCCGTTCGATCGACCGGGTGTTGAAGCCGGCGCTGTACGCCCAGGCCGGCATCCCCTACTACTGGCGGATCGAGACCGAGGGTGGCGAGCTTGAGGTCGTGACCTACCGGATCGACGCGGTCAACGAGGTCTACACCGAGACCGGGCGGTGGACGAAGTTCGTCGACACCGGTGAGCCCTTTCCCATCAACCTGCCGATCAGCCGGATCACGCCCCGGGCCCACTGACGACCGGCGGCGGGAGCATCTCGACGCCGAGTTGTTGCAACAACTGGAACAACTCGTTGCAGCTCCACACCTCGACGATCCGGCCCGCCGCGTCGAAGCGCAGGAACGTCGCCCCCGAGTAGCTGACCACCTGCCCGGTCGGCGGCACCGGCCCGAACTGCCCGACGTGGGTGCCGGCCGCCCGCCAGTGCACGGCCACCCGCTCGCCGGCCGCCACCACGTCCACGATCTTGTAGCGCAGGTCCGGGAAGGCCGCCCGGCGCTCGCGGTGCCAGGCCAACGTCGCCTCCGGCCCGGTGCCGCCCAGCCCCGGGCACTCCTCGGCGACAAGCTCGTACGCCGACTCCTCCTGGCGGGCATTCCACACATCGGCGATGAACCGCCGGGCCGCCGCCTCCACATCCGTCATCCCGGCAGGTTATCCGGGACCACAGTGCGCCGTAGATCCGCGAGGATTGGGGAGAGACACCGACCAGACCGGGAGGGCGACGTGGGCGAGGAAAAAGGCGGCAAGTACGTCGAGCCGGGCGGCGAGTTCACCCGCGACCAGCGGTACATCGCCACTCGGATCACCAAGGACGGGCGGGACGGATACCCGGTCGAGCCGGGCCGGTACCGGCTGGCGGTCAGCCGGGCCTGCCCGTGGGCCAACCGACTGATCATCGTGCGGCGGTTGCTCGGCCTGGAGGACGCCATCTCGATGGCGGTGGCCGGCCCAACCCACGACGCCCGGAGCTGGACCTTCGACCTCGACCCGGACGGCCGGGACCCGGTGCTCGGCATCGAGCGCATCCAGGAGGCGTACTTCAAGCGCTTCCCCGGCTACGAGCGCGGCATCACCGTGCCCGCGATCGTGGACGTGCCGACCGGGCAGGTGGTGACCAACGACTACGCGCAGATGAGCCTGGACCTGTCCACGCAGTGGGGGGCGTACCACCGCGAGGGTGCGCCGCAGCTCTACCCCGAACACCTGCGGGAGCAGATCGACGAGGTCAACGCCGTGGTGTTCTCCGACGTCAACAACGGTGTCTACCGGTGCGGGTTCGCGGGCAGCCAGGAGGCGTACGACAAGGCGTACCACCGGCTCTTCAACCGGCTGGACTGGCTCACCGAGCGGTTGACCGACCAGCGTTACCTGGTCGGCGACACCATCACCGAAGCCGACGTGCGACTGTTCACCACGCTGGTCCGCTTCGACCCGGTCTACCACGGCCACTTCAAGTGCAACCGGCAGAAGCTGAGCGAGATGCCGGTGCTGTGGGCGTACGCCCGGGACCTGTTCCAGACTCCCGGTTTCGGCGACACCATCGACTTCGACCACATCAAGCGGCACTACTACGAGGTGCACCGCGACATCAACCCGACCGGGATCGTTCCGCTCGGCCCCGACCTGTCCAACTGGCTCACCCCGCACGGCCGGGAAGCGCTCGGTGGCCGCCCCTTCGGCGACGGCACACCGCCCCCACCCCCCGCCGAGCCGGTCGACCCCGCACACACCCCGCTGCGCTGAGCGGTCCTGTTCCAACGCCGCGCCGACACGCCCTTCCCGGCGCCGAGGTGGCCGGCGGTCGACGGTGGCCGCAGGTGGCCCCGCCGGTGGCCGGCAGTGGCCGGCAGTGGCCGCCGGTGGCTGGCAGTGGCTGGCAGTGGCTGGCGGTGGCCCCGCCGGTGGCTGGCGGCGGCTGGCGACCGGGGCTGGCGGCGGCTGGCGACCGAGGTGGGCATACGACGCTTTCGAGCTGAATCGTTTGCGACATCAGGTGTGATCTCGGCCGCGGTGGGGCCGGCCGGCCACCGATTCGTTTGTGACATCAGCTCGAAAGCGTCTTCCGGGACCAACTCGACCAGCGCCCGCGCGGACCCAGCTCGAGCGCGTCGCGCTGGCGGACCTCTGCCGGCACCGAGCCGACCCCGAAGGGCCGCCGCCTACAGGGCGATGCGGACGGCTGCGGTGAGGACCAGTTGTGCCAGGGACGCGGGGACCAGCACCAGCCAGCAGAGGCGTTGCAGCTGGTCCTCGCGGAGCCGGGGATAGGACACCCGGAGCCAGATGATCACGAAGGACACCGCGAAGATCTTGAGTAGCGTCCAGAGCCAGCCGAGCTGGTCGTCCGCGAACGGGCCCTGCCAACCGCCGAGGAACAGCACCGTGGTCAGCGCGGCGATCACCACGATGCCGACGTACTCGGCGAGCAGGAAGAACGCGAACCGCAGGCCGGTGTATTCGGTCATGTAGCCGAAGACCAGCTCCGAGTCGGCCACCGGCATGTCGAACGGTGGCCGACGGATCTCGGCCAGCCCGGCGACGAAGAAAATGATCATCGCGGGCGCCTGCCAGATCAGCCACCACGGCTGCCACGCCTCGACGATGCCCGACAGGCTGAGCGTGCCGGCCGCCATCGCCACCGACGCGGCGGCCAGTACCAGCGGCAACTCGTAACCGAGCAGCTGGGCGGCCCCGCGCAGCCCGCCGAGCAGGCTGTACTTGTTGGCCGACGCCCACGCCGACATCAGCACCGCCACCACGCCGACACCGACAACGGCCAGCACGAAGAAGAGGCCGATGTCCAGAGGTTGCCCGACCAGGTCGTCCGGGCCGAGCGGGATGACCAGCAGCACCAGCAGGTAGGGCACCAGCGCCACCGCCGGCGCCAACCGGAACACCGCCCGATCCGCCTCGCGCGGCGTTATGTCCTCCTTCTGCACGAACTTGACCCCGTCGGCCACCAGCTGCGCCCAACCGTGGAAGCCGCCCGCGTACATCGGGCCGAGCCGGCCCTGCATGTGCGCCATCACCTTGTGCTCGGCCTGGCCGACGAGCAACGGCAGGGTGAGGAACGCGACCACCACGCCGCCGATTCGGAGCACCAGCTCCACCCAGAGCGGCATCAGGCCGTACCCCCGTCGTGGTCGCTGCGGCCAGCACCACCCGGCGGGTCCGCGATCGGCTCGCCCCCCGATGCGGCCGGGCCTGCGTCAGGCGCGGGCGGACGGGCCCCCGGGGCTGGCCGCGCCGGACGCTCACCGGCCGGTCTGGCCGGGGTGCCGCCGCGCGGGCCCTCCCCCACACCACCGGCGCCGGCCGGGGTGGGCGTGGGCCCCCACTCGCCCGGAGCGGGAACGCCCGGCGGACGGATCGGTCGGCGTCCGCCGCCGGCTTCGGATTCGCCCGGCTCCTTCGCACCCGGCCAGGGCTTCGCCACCCGGGAAGCGAGCACGAACTCCTTACGCAACGGGTGGCCCTCGAACTCCGGGGGCAATAGCAGCGGCAGCAACTCCCCGTGGCCGGCGAAGTCGATGCCGAACATCTCGTGCGTCTCCCGCTCATGCCAGGCGGCACCGGGGTAGACGTCGACCACCGAGTCGACGGTGGGCGCCCCACGCGGCAACCGGGTACGCAGCAGCAGGCCGTGGCGCAGTCGCGTCGACCAGAGGTGCGCCACCACGTCGAAGCCCTCCGCCAACTCGTCGACGGCGGAGAGCCAGTCGAAGAAGTCGCAGGCCAGATCGGCGTCGTCACGGGCGGCGGAAACCGCGGTCAACCAGCTCGCCGGCGGCACATCGACGGTGGCCCGGGCGAACCGTTGCCCGCCGGAGACCGACGGGGTCGCCTCAACCGGCGCGAGCAGCGCGACCAGTCGAGCGCCGACCTCTTCGGGAGTCATGCCGCTGATCCTAGTGCCGGCCGCGCCCACACCTGGCCGCCGGCGATGCCAGCCGATCTGCCGGCTTTGGACGCGCTGCACGTCTCCACGGGGAAAGATGAGGGCGTGCGCGCTGTGACGGTGAGACCCGAAGTCGCCAACTCGCTGAACCTCGTCGAGGATCAGCCGGAGCCGGCTGACGAGGAGGGCTCTGTCCTGGTCGAGGCGTTGGCGGTGGGGATCTGCGGCACCGACCACGAGATCATCGACGGGAAATACGGCGAGGCGCCGCCGGGGGCGGACCGCCTGGTCATCGGGCACGAGTCACTGGGCCGGGTGATCGAGGACCCGAGCGGCACCCTGCAACCCGGCGACCTGGTGGCCGGGATCGTCCGGCACCCCGACCCGGTGCCCTGCCCGAACTGCGCGGTCGGCGAGTGGGACATGTGCCGCAACGGCCAGTACACCGAACACGGCATCAAGGCGCTACCCGGGTTCGCCCGCGACCGCTGGCGGATCGAGCCGCAGTTCGCGGTCAAGCTCGACCCGGCGCTGGCCCAGGTCGGCGTGCTGCTGGAGCCGACCAGTGTGGTGGCGAAGGCCTGGGACCACATCGAACGGATCGGGCACCGGGCCGAGTGGCAGCCGCAGACCGTCCTGGTGACCGGGGCCGGGCCGATCGGGCTGCTGGCCGCGCTGCTCGGCACCCAGCGCGGGCTCACCGTCCACGTGCTGGACCGGGCCACCGATGGGCCGAAGCCGGAGCTGGTCGCCGGGCTCGGCGCTACCTACCACGCGGTTCCGGTCAACGACCTGCCCTTCGAGCCGGACGTGGTGATCGAGTGCACCGGCGCCCCCACAGTGGTCCTCGACGTCATGTGCAAGGCGGGCCCGACCGGGATCGTCTGCCTGGCCGGGGTGTCCAGCGGTGGCCGGAGCATCGACTTCGACGCCGGGGCCCTCAACCGGGCGCTGGTGCTGGAGAACAACGTGGTGTTCGGCTCGGTGAACGCCAACCGGCGGCACTGGAACATGGCCGCGCAGGCACTCGCCCGTGCCGACCAGGTCTGGCTCGAGTCGCTGATCACCCGGCGGGTGCCGGTGAACCGGTACGCCGACGCGTACACCCCCGGGCCGGACGACATCAAAGTGGTGCTGGAGTTCGCCTCCTGAGCGACGCTGCGCCCGATCAGATGCCCGGCAGCCGGCCGTTGCGGAACAGGTCGACGAAGAGCTGGTGGTCCTGGCGGGCCCGCACCCCGTACGCGTGCGCGAAGTCCACCAGGTGGGCGACGAACCCGGCCTCGTCGGCATCCACCGCCGCGACGATCGCCTCTTCGGTGGAGTAGTCCACCAGATCGTGACTGGATTCGTCGTCGGCGACCGAGTGCATCCGGGCCACCGCCCGGCCCAGGTCGACGAGAATCCCGGTCAGCTCCTCCGGCTCGTTCACGTCCGACCAGTCCAGGTCGGCGGCGTACGGGGAGACCTCGGCGACGAGCTGACCCGCCCCGTTCAGCTCGGTGAAGCCCAACCACGGGTCGGCGTGCGCCTGCAACGCCCGCTGCGACTCGGCGGTCCGGTGCCCCTGGTGCTGGAAGTAGCCGCGGACCGACTCGTCGGTGACGTACCGTGCCACGGCCGGCACCTGTGCCTGTTTCATGTAGATGACGACGTCGTTCTCCAGTGCCTGGGTGTGCCCCTCCAGCAAGAGGTTGTACGACGGCAGCCCGGCCGAGCCGATGCCCACCCCCTTGCGCAGCACCACGTCCTTGATCCGGGCCGCCACCGGGCGGAGCTGCGTCGAGGCGACGGGCAGGGTGCCCAGGTAGTCCTGGAAGGCGGCGCTGACCAGGTCCCGCGTGGCGTCGTCGATCTCGAAGACCCCGTCGCCGATGGAGAAGCGCCGCTCGTAGTTGTCGATCGTGGTCTGCGCGGCGAGCAGGTCGACACGGGTGTTGAGTCGGGCCCGCTGGAGCACCCGGCGCAGTACCCCGTCAGCGTTGTCCAGCGTGATCGAACCGATCGCGTCGTCACCGCCGGCGGCGATGGCCCGCAGCTCGGTCAGGTACGACCGGGCGAACCCGGCCACCAGCTCGCCGATGCCCGTGTCGGAGAGCGCCTTGCCGTAGCCGAGCAGCGCCACGCTGGCCGCGAGCCGACGCAGGTCCCAGGTGAACGGCCCGACGTACGCCTCGTCGAAGTCGTTGACGTTGAACACCAGCTGCCCGGAGGCGTTCATGTAGGTGCCGAAGTTCTCCGCGTGCAGGTCACCGTGGATCCACACCCGGCTGGTCTGCTCGTCGAGGAACCGGTCGTCGGCGAAGTCGCCGAGCTGGTCGGCGTAGAACAGCGCGGCGCTGCCCCGGTAGAAGGCGAACGGTGAAGCCGCCATCTTGCGGAACTTGCGGCGGAAGGCGGCCGGGTCGATCGCCATCGACGCCCCGAACTCCTCGGTGAGCACGTCGACGATGTGGGCGGACCGTTGATCAGCTGAGCTGCTCATAGTGCGCAGGCTAGTGCGGCGGGTCCACAATGGGGTGGCGTACCGGTGCGGCGGTGAGCGAGTCGACCGAGCGTGGCGCGGCGGCCTCGCGGGGCGGGGCGTCCAGCGGTGCGGCCAGCACGTCCCGTTGCGGCACACCCCCGATGCCGGACTGCTCGGCGGCGATCTTCTCCTGCAGGCGCAGGATGCCGTGCAGCAGCGCCTCCGGCCGAGGCGGGCAGCCGGGCACGTACACATCGACCGGAATGATCTGGTCGACGCCCTTGGTCACCGAGTACGAATCCCAGTAGGGGCCGCCACAGTTGGAGCAGGCGCCGAACGAGATGACGTACTTCGGCTCGGGCATCTGGTCGTAGAGCCGCTTGATCGCCGGGGCCATCTTGTCGGTCACCGTGCCGGAGACCACCATCAGGTCGGCCTGGCGGGGGCCGTGGGCGAACGGGATCACGCCGAGTCGGATGAAGTCGTGCCGACCCATGCTGGTCGCGATGAACTCGATCGCGCAGCAGGCCAGACCGAAGTTGAACACCCAGAGCGAGTAGCGGCGCCCCCAGTTCAGCACGAACCGGATCGGCTCACCGAGCACTGCCGGCAGCTGCACGACCGCCTCCCTCCTACCCCCGCCGAACAGTCAATCACAGCTCCGGCGCGCACCCGTTGGTGCCGGTCACGATCCCGCTGGTGCGCGGGGTCTCGCCGCCTGTCACCCACCTGACACCCCCACGGGCGCAATGCCTGCAACCGTTGTTGGGCCCGTCGAGTGTCTTGCTCGCATCACCGCCACCGGGGCAACGGGGGCGGCACCACGGGGAACGGGGAGACACAGATGACCAGAACCATCACCCGCCGGCTGGTGGCCGGTGTGCTGGGCGCGGGGGTCGCGCTGACCGGCCTGTCGGGGCCGGCGTTCGCCGCCCCGCACGACACGTCGGTTTCCGTCGGTCGGCTGGTGCTCGAGCCGACCGACCGGGGGTACGCGGGCAGCCTTCCGGTGACCGTCAACTACCGCGGCCACGATGCGGCGTACCTCAACCTGGCGGTCACCGAGCCGGCCCCTGGCGCCTTCGACGGGCTCGACCCCGCCGATCCCTGCGTTTTCGGAGCGGCACAGCCGGCCCGGACGATCTACTGCCACGTGCCGGGCGGCGCGTTGCGACCGGGTGAGCGGCGGACGTTCACAGTCGACTTCCGGGTGCACACCACCACCCGGCCGTACGCGATGGTCAGCTTCGGCGGACAGGTCGCCATCGAGACTGGGGACCGGAACCCGGCGAACGACACGGCAGCCTTCTCCGCGTTGTACCGCTCAACGACCGGCTCACTGCGCGCTCCCCGACCGTACGTGCGGGACACCCTCACGGACGCGGCCGTGAGCGCCGGTCCCGCCGCCCTGACGCGTCAGGAGGACGGGAGCTGGCTCGGCCGGGTGCCGCTGATCATCCGGGTCGCAGGCGACGCGCCACACGACGTGTACTGGCTCACTCCGACGCTGCCGAGCGGGGTCGAGATCGGCGGCATCGAACCTCCAGAGCCCTGTACGGCGAGCTGCATGGTGGCCGGCGGCAAGTTCATGCCCGGCGAAGAGCGGACGATAGCCCTGCTGATCCGGGCACCGGCCGAGGTGTCCCCCGGTGACCTCGGCACCGGTTCGGCGCACCTGGGCGCCAGCTTTGGTTGGGGCGGTCTGCTGCCCGACGTGTACCCGGCCGACAACGTCGCCACCTTCACCGTCACCGCCGGCTGACGGAATGTCCCCGACCGAGGCGCGGCCGCAGGTGTTCCTGCGGCCGCGCACGCCCACCTCACCCGATCCGGTGACAACTCCCGCGCGACTGCACATCGAGGTGAGCGGAGTGGTCCCGCACGAGGATGGTCCCCGCTTCGACGAGGTCTACCGCCGTCACTTCCAGCCACTGGTGGTGCAGCTGTACGCGTTCGTCGGGGACATGAACGAAGCACAGGACCTGGTGCAGGAGGCGTTCAGCCGGGCCTGGCCCCGCTGGGACCGGATCTCCCGGTACGACGATCCGGTGGCCTGGATCCGTCGGGTCGCCTGGAACGTCGCGGTCAGCCGATGGCGCCGCCTGCGCACCGCCCGTTTGTTCAGCCTCCGCCAGCGGGTGGAGGTGGTCAACGGGCCCGGTCCGGATCGGGTGGCACTCGCCGCCGCGCTGGCGACCCTGCCGGCGAACCAACGGCGCGCGGTGGTTCTGCACTACATGGCCGAGTTGACCGTCAGTGAGATCGCCGAGGACTGCGGGGTGGCGGCCGGCACCGTCAAGTCCTGGCTGCACCGGGCCAGGGCCGCCCTGGCCAACGTCCTGGCGGAGCAGGAGCCCGAACTACTCGGCCGTCAACCCGCAGCAATCGACGAGGGCCTGACCGGAAGGAGGGCGGACTAGATGGAACAGCGCAACGAGCGAGCGGATCGACTGGCGGCTGCCTTCGAGGAGTTGAGCGCCGCCGGCTTCCGGCAGGTCGTCGAGCCTGATCCGGACGTGCCGCGGCGACGCGCGTACCGCCGGCTTCGCAACCGGGTCGTGTCGTCGGGGATCGCCGCGGCGGTACTCGTCGCGGTCGGCGGGGTGAGTCTGGTCCGGCCCGTGGCCGCTCCGCCGCCCACCGATGTCATCGCCCCCTCGCCGGCCACCGACCTTCCCTCGTTCCAGCCGGACACCTCGGCGGGCCCTCCCGTCAGCGAATCGCCCACGTCCGTTCCGAGTGGTTCGTCGACGCCGAGTGCTACCCCCTCCACCAGCCTTCCGGCCGAGCGGCCGACCAGTTCCCGCCCCACACCCAAGCCGACGCCGACGCCGACGCCTACCCGGTACGTTGACCTGTCGATCAGTGCCCCGCGCTCCCTCACTCTGGAGCCGTCCGACACCGCCTACACCGGAACGCTCGACGTCACGATGGGCAATGCCGCGACCCGGTCGTACGACGCCGGGGACCTGATCGTGGTGCTCCCCCTCGAGGCGACGATCAGTCTGAAGGGCACGAACATCGGCGGTTGCTTCCACCAGGGCCAGACCGACGACGTCAAGACGATGACCTGTACCGGCGACGGGCCGATCCCCCTCGGCGGCACCCGGTCGTACCAGATCGCCGTCACGGTGAACATCGCCCCGGGCGGACCGGCCCGGACCCTCACCGGCTTTGCGCTCACCGTGCGGGCGAACGTGAGCGGAAAGTTCCCACCCGACCGTTCGCCCGACGACAACACCACCCGGATCGACTTGAAGCTGCCCGCCAGTTGAGCGTTCGGCCAGTTGTCCGAGACCCGACAAGGGCTCGGGATCGATTGATGCGCAACCTGTCGGCGCGCTCGCTTGTGTGACCGGTGCTGGCGAACACACCGCCCGCACTCGCCACGGGGAGGACAAGTGCTTGTGACACGAGATGTGCGGGTGGGCGGACGCCCACCGGACCAACTGGGAACCCCCACGCCGACAGAGCTGGTCTTCGACGACTTCTACCACGCCCACTTTCGCGGCCTGGTGGTGCAGCTGACCGCGTACACGGGTGACCGTGGGCAGGCGCAGGAGTTGGTTCAGGAGGCGTTCTGCCGGGCGTACGCCCGCTGGGACCGGCTCGCCGGATACCACGACCCGCTGGCCTGGGTCCGTAAGGTCGCCTGGAACCTCGGCCACAACCGCTGGCGGCGGCTGCGGACCGCGCAGCTGTGGCTGATGCGGCAGCGGGAGACCCACGTTGCGGAACCGAACCCGGACCGGGTCGCCGTCGACGCCGCGTTGGCGAAACTGCCGCCGAAGCAGCGGCGGGCCGTCGTGCTGCACTACCTCGCCGACCTGACTGTCGCGGAGATCGCCGCTCAGGAACAGGTCGCCGAAGGGACCGTCAAGTCCTGGCTGCACCGGGGCCGGACCGCACTCGCCACCCACCTGCGCGACACCAATGAGGAGGTGCGGGATGTCTGAGCAGGAGACCCTCGACCTCGCCCAAGAGTTCGCCCGTTACCGCACGACCGCGCTGGCGGAGATCGAGGCGCCGGGACCCGCCGCCGTTCGACGGACGGTGCAAGGCCGCAGCCGGCGTCGGCTGGCTGCCACCGCCACGACGGCGCTCGCCCTGTTCGGCGGGTCGGCCGTCGGATACGCGGCGTTGAACGGCCCGGACCACCGGCCCGGTCCGGTCGACCCGACGCCGAGCATCTCGGTGTCACCGACGCCGACGCCGCCAAGTTCAACCCCCAGCCCTGCCGGGACCAGTGCCATCCCGACCATCGCCGTACCGGACGGCCGATTCAGCCGGGCCCAGTTGCTGGCGGCATCGGTGACCCTGCCGGCATGGCGGGCCGGACCAGGCTGCCCGACGTCGGAGACGCGGCTCACCGCCGAGGGCCGGGAGGGCAGGAACTGGCTCTTGGCGCTCGACCACGGCGACGTCGACGGAGACGGCGCGGTGGAGACGGTGGCGCTGGTGCAGTGCGTGCTCGGCAGCCGCGGGCCGATGCAGGTGGTCGCCTTCGACCGCGACCAGGAAGGAAAGGTGATTACGCTCGGCCGAGTGGTCGCGAGCACCATTGACAAGCCGCAGTGGCTGTTCGCGCTGGATGTCGTGAGTGACGGCACGGTGCGCGTGCAGGTCGGTGACATCGCTCCCGGAGGCGGCTGGCCCGGCGAGTGGTCACAGCGGCAGTGGCGGGGCTACCGCTGGAACGGCGACAGTTTCGCCCAGGTCTCCGGGCCGACGACCTTCGGCCAGAATCCGCACTCGGCGGACGTCTCGGTCACCGCCACCGACCTCGTGCTGACCACGGCCGACGACGGCTCCCTCACGGGTACGACCACCGTACGGGTTCGCAACCGGGGCACTGAGCCGGTAGCCCGCGTGGACCTGAGGTTGGGCGTACCCGCGACGATGCGTCCGGACGTCGACGGATGGGGCCCGTGTGTGGACGAGCCCCAGCGCACCAGCGAGCCGGTGACCTGCACCCTTGGCCGGCTGGCAGCGGGGGCGGAGGTGCGGCTGGACCTCAGCTTCCGGGTGGCCGAGGGGGGCACGCTGGGCACCGGGAAGGCCGACGTGGATGTCTGGCCGATGGACAGCGGATTCCGCCACCTGATGGAGATCAACGACTCCGACAACCGGGTACGGATGACCTACCGCTGAGGATCCGGTCGCCGGGCGGGGCGCAACCCCCCGGGGGGGAGGGCGCCGCCGCGGGCCCCGGGGCCACGGGGGGCCGGGGGGGGGGGGGG